>SYCR01000059.1:0-24503 GCA_005786885.1 Actinomycetota bacterium
AATAACTCGACTATCAGCCAAGCTGCTTGTAGCAAATGCAAGTCGGGAAGGAACGTTTGCTTTAATCAAACCAGTCACGATATCTACGCTAGGACGTTGTGTTGCAAGAACTAAGTGAATGCCTGCAGCACGTGCAAGTTGAGTGATACGCACAATTGAATCTTCCACATCACGAGGTGCAACCATCATTAAATCTGCCAGCTCGTCAACAATTACTAGAAGGTATGGATACGGTTTCATTTTTCTTTGGCTGCCAGGTGGTGGAGCAATTTTTCCAGCACGAAGAGCTTTGTTGAAATCATCAATGTGACGGAAGCCAAAATTGGATAGATCGTCATAACGAAGATCCATCTCCCGGACAACCCATTGCAAAGCATCCGCAGCTTTTTTCGGGTTGGTAATAATCGGAGTAATTAAATGGGGCAATCCCTCATAAGCATTTAATTCAACGCGTTTTGGATCAATTAAAATCATTCGAACTTCATCTGGCGTGGATCGAGCCAGAATTGAAGCAACCAAAGAGTTGATCATGCTTGATTTGCCGGAACCTGTGGCGCCCGCTACAAGAAGGTGCGGCATCTTTGCAAGGTTTACACAGATGAAATTTCCTTCAACATCCTTACCAAGCCCAATCACAAGTGGGTGTTGTTCATTTGCTGCGACTGTTGATCGTAAAACATCTCCAAGTGCCACAACTTCACGATCTGTATTTGGGATCTCAATTCCAACTGCAGATTTTCCTGGAATGGGACTAAGAATTCGAACATCACTACTTGCTACGGCGTAAGAAATATTTTTAGAAAGTGCTGTGATTCTTTCTACTTTAACAGCATTGCCTAATTCAACTTCATAACGAGTGACTGTTGGGCCGCGCATAAATCCAACTACTTCAGCATCAATATCAAATTGCAAAAATACTTCGGTTAAAGCTTCGACCACGGTTTCATTTACTTTTGTTTTCGCTTTAGACCCTGGGGCACTTCTTAGTAAATCGAGCGATGGCAATATGTAATCCAGCGCATTATCTAACTCTAATTGTTCAGCGTCATTAATTTTATTGTTAACGGTGGGAACTGCAGCAATCGCAACTGTTGGCGTTAAATCTTGCGAGGTAATTTGAGTCGTAAGTAATTGGGTCTCATCTTGATTTTCTTCTTCCTCAAACTCAATTTCTTCTTCGAATTCATCTGCCTCATCTTCTTCAGATGTACCAATAACTGGTGAATCAAACGGGGCGTTCTCGCTAATCTCAAAATCTTCCTCTTCGCGTCTAGCTCTCCGATCTTCAATCATTCCCTGCGCACCACTGAATAAGTTGCGCACACTGCTAATCACTTCACTAAATGGGGTGGCAGTGGTGACTAAAACTCCAAAGAAAACTATTAGTAATAATATTGGTGTGGCAATCCAATAAGTGAGAAGTAAAACTAATGGAGTGGATATAGCAAAACCTAGCCAACCACCGCCAGAACGCATATCTGTTGCACCATCTGAGAAAGTTGGAGAACCAGCGATGATGTGAATTAATCCACCAAGGCCAATTAATGTTATAACTAAACCAATTGTTACGCGTCCAGTTGATGCGCTTTCATTAGGAGTGCGCAGCAAACGAACACCCATATAAGTTAAAAACACTGGAGTAAGAATTGATAAGCGACCAAATCCGCCTGCAAGTAAAGAGTAGATACTATTTCCCAGGATGTTATCTAATTGCATCCAAACACCAGATATGCTCACAAGCGCCAAAACAATAAGTAATAAACCAATTCCATCTCGACGATGTGCGGGATCTAGCTCTTTTGCTCCTCTAAACAAAAAACGAATTGCCCCGCCTAAAGAGTGCGCAATAAACATCCAGAAGCTGATGATAAGGCCACTGGTTTTTCGCACGCTTTTTTTTGAATTTTTGCTACGGGAGGCCATATTCGCAGGGTAATTCCTCGCCCGTAATTAGTCGCACAGGCGCGCCGATTTTAGACCTCGATGACAAGCGGCAAAATCATCGGCCGACGACGATGTTGGCCGCCAACCCATTTACCAACTACACGCCTTACGACCTGTGAAAGCTGATGCGATCCATTTACTCCGGAGTTAACTGCATCTTGTAACTCAAAAACAATTTTGTCGCGCACTTGATCAAATAAGGTTTCATCTTCGACAAACCCGCGTGCATGAATATCTGGGCCAGCAACAATTTTACCGGTTTGTGCATCGATTACAACAACTACTGAAATAAACCCTTCTTCGCCAAGAATTCTTCGATCTTTCAGGGATGCTTCAGAAATATCACCAACGCTAGTTCCATCGACATAAACATATCCGCAGGGGACAGAACCTACGATCGCAGCTTTGCCTTTTGATAAATCTACGACAACTCCATCTTCGGCGATGATCACATTTTCAGAACGAACTCCAGATGATTTTGCGATTGCACCATTTGCGCGAAGGTGACGCCATTCGCCATGTATCGGCATCACATAAGTTGGCTTTACGATGTTGTAGCAATAGAGCAATTCACCAGCAGCTGCATGGCCTGAAACGTGAACAAGGGCATTTGATTTATGTACTACTCGGGCGCCTAATCTGATCAATTCATTAATCACACGGTAAACAGCATTTTCATTTCCAGGAATAAGTGAAGATGCCAAAATTACGGTATCCCCCGGTCCAACTTTGATGTTGTGATCGCCATGCGCCATTCTTGATAGGGCAGCAAGAGGTTCGCCTTGTGATCCGGTACAAATCAAAACCACATTCTCGCCGAGTGAATCTAAATCTTTTCCATCAACAATTGCATTTGGTGGCATATGTAAGTAGCCAAGTTCCTCAGCAACTCCCATATTGCGAACCATTGATCTGCCAATATAAGCGACTTTTCGATCATGACTTACCGCAGTATCAATAATTTGTTGTATTCGATGAATATGCGAAGCAAACGAGGCAACAATGATTCGGCGGTCAGTACCAGTAAAGATACGATCCAAAACTGGCATGATTTCGCGCTCGCTAGTTACAAATCCTGGAACATCAGCGTTAGTCGAATCAACTAGAAAAAGATCTACACCCTTTTCACCCAACCGCGCGAAGGTGCGTAAATCGGTTAGTCGGCCATCAAGTGGCAACTGATCCATTTTAAAATCGCCAGTGTGTAAAACAGTTCCAGCAGTAGTTGTAATTGCAATTGCAAAAGCATCAGGAATCGAATGATTCACCGCAATAAATTCACACTCAAAGGGGCCATACTTTTGAACTTCACCAGCAACTACTTCACGACTCACTGCGGTGATTCGGTGTTCTTTTAATTTGCCGTTTATAAAAGCTAAAGTTAATTTGGAACCAATTACCGGGATATCTGCGCGTTCGCGAAGCAGGTAAGGAACTGCGCCAATATGGTCTTCGTGTCCGTGTGTTAACAAAATTGCTACAACATCATCTAAGCGATCTCTGATGTATGAGAAATCGGGAAGGATTAAATCAATTCCTGGTTGGCTCTCTTCTGGGAATAAAACACCACAGTCAACTATTAATAGTTGGCCATGTGATTCAAATACGGTCATATTGCGACCGATTTCACCTAATCCACCGAGTGCGACAATTCGCATATCTCCGGTTGCAAGTTGTGGAGGTGAAGTTAATTCAGGATGTGGATGACTCATTATTTAATTGATACCCCTCCAGCGCGTAGATCTTCGCGTAATTGCGTGATCTGCTCTGGAGTTGCATCTACAAGCGGAAGTCGACAGTACCCACCAGGAAGACCCAGTAAATTTAGTGCAGCTTTAGTAAGAATTGCACCTTGTGTTCGAAAAGTTCCCGTGTAAATTGGAAGCAACTCTTGATGAATTGCTAACGCAGTTTTTGCATCTCCAGCAAACCATGAATCTAATAACAATCTCAAACGATGACCAATGGTGTGGCCACAAACTGACACAACTCCTACCGCTCCAACAGAAAGTAAAGGAAGATTTAAAATATCGTCCCCTGAATAAACTGGAATACCACAGCGCTTGATCACCCATGAGGTCGCTGCAACATCTCCCTTTGCATCTTTTAACGCAACAATATTTGGATGTTCATATAACTTAACAATCGAATCACTTTCAATTTGAATTCCAGTGCGATGAGGAATGTCGTACATCATTAAAGGTAAATCAGTTGCATCGGCAATTGCTTTAAAGTGCGCGACGATTCCAGCCTGTGGAGGCTTGTTGTAATAAGGAGTAACAACTAAAACTCCATCGGCACCGGCCGCTTTTGCTTCTCGTGCTTGCTCAATACTGTGTGATGTCTCATTATTTCCAGCACCAGAAATAATCTGCACTCGCCCCGCTGAAACTTTCTTTACAACTTTAATTATTTCTACTTTTTCAGCATCACTAGTAGTTGGTGCTTCTCCAGTTGTTCCATTCAAAACAATTGCATCATGGCCCGAGGAAATTAAATGCTCAGCAAGTTTTTCTACGCCCGGCCAATCAATTGCTAGATCCCTTGTAAATGGGGTGACCATCGCCGTTATAAGGCGTCCAAAAGGCTGTTGAGTCCCCATATAGCAAGGTTACCGCTTTGGCCTACTACGGGGCTACTCGGCCAGATTTCTCAAAGGCGGCGTAAGTTATTGGCATTAAGCGAGCAAATTCATGCTCCATTTTCTCGGCCACCATTTCGATCTCGCGTTGCGGGTAACTTGGAAAATGTGAGCCTTCGCGAGTAGTTCGTAGCGATAAGAAATTCATCAGTGCGCGCGCATTCATCGTTACATACATTGATGAGAACAATCCAACCGGTAGAACACTTCTTGCTAATTCACGGGCGATACCAGCATTTAGCATCTCTTGATAAGCCTCATACGCTGACAAGTAAGCGCGCTTCATCGCAGCGATTGTAATTTCATATTGTGCATCGCTACCATCTTCGTATGTGTATGCACCAGCTTTACCAACCTGAATTAATTTTCGCTCTTTATTTGGAACATAAAAAATTGGACGCAATTCACGATAACGCCCACTTTCTTCGTTGTATGAAGCAATTCGGTGGCGCATAAACTCACGAAAAACAAATATTGGTGCGGATACAAAGAATGTCATCGAAGTGTGCTCAAATGGCGTGCCATGACGTTCTCGCGCTAAAAAATTAATTAATCCTGCAGAGCGCTCAGGGTCTTGACCAATCTCATCTAATGATGTTTCACCGGATGTCGATACGCGGGCAGCCCAAATAACATCGGCATCACTCGCACTGTGTTTAACAAGTTCGACAGTTACATCATCTAGAAATATTGGCTCATTTTTCGCATCCATAAGTACGACCCTACCCTCCGATAGGGCAAGATACGTGTGTGTCACGCGCCATAATTCGAGATTCTCTTAGTGTCTCCATCACCGTTGGCGTTTATGGGATCGCCTTTGGAGCAGCTGCGGTCGAGGCTGATCTTTCAGTACTACAGGCATGTGTGCTTTCCCTATTAACTTTTACTGGCGCTTCACAATTTGCTGTAGTGGGAGTTCTGGGCGCTGGAGGAAGCGCGCTCAGTGCCGTAACTGCGGCATCGCTGCTCGGAGTGCGTAACTCTTTTTATGGATTAAGAATGGCCCCTATTTTGCAAGTTCGCGGTAGTAAAAGATTGGTAGCGGCACAGATAACTATTGATGAATCAACAGCAGTCTCAGTAGCCCAAGAAGATAAAGGCCTTGACGCAATGCGACTTGGATTTTGGGCAACAGGTATTGGGGTTTACATATTTTGGAATCTCTTTACATTTCTTGGCGCCCTAGGTGCAACAGCCCTTGGTGATCCAGCCGCTTGGGGATTGGATGCGGCGGTCCCTGCAGCATTTTTAGGACTCCTTTGGCCACGATTAATCTCAAAGAGCGCACGCATTGTCGCCTTGATCAGCATCTTGATGAGTGCTTTGTTAATTCCATTTGCACCAGCAGGTGTACCGGTCATCGCTTGCGCTTTAATCCCATTTATTTTTGCCTTTGTAGGTGATCGCAAATGATTTGGACCGCAATTATCGCAACGAGTGTTATCGCTTTTATGTTGAAATATTTAGGACAGGCAGTTCCGGCTGCTTGGTTAGAAAATGCCCGAATCCAGAAATTTGCGCTTTACCTGCCGACTGCACTTTTAGCAGCATTAGTCGCCGTGCAAAGTTTAGGGAGCGAGAAGAATATTGTCTTTGATGCCAGGTCAATTGGAGTTGTAGTTGCTGCGGTGGCACTCTTTTTGAAAGCACCATTTCCATTAGTCGTGATCTTGGCTGCTTTAACTTCGGCGGGGATTCATCAACTTTAAATTAAATTTAAAGATTCCAACTTTGCGGTTAAGTCTGCATCACTTGGTTCAGTCAAATGCGTTCCATCATCAAAAACGATTACTGGAATTGATTGCATTCCACCATTTATTTCGCGCACCTTGTCAGCAGCGGTTAAATCGCTTTCAACATCAATCAATTTGTATTCAATATTTAGCTTTGCTAGCAATCTTTTTGAACGGCGACAATCTCCACACCAATCAGCTGAATAAACGGTAATCATTTTTACTTCTCCTTAATCTAGATTTAAGAAATGTTCGAGGCCATAAGTTAATCCTGGATGACGACCAACTTCACGGACTCCAACTAATACGCCGGGCATAAATCCACTTCGATCTAATGAATCATGGCGAATAGTCAAAGTCTCGCCTTGAGCACCAAAAATAACTTCTTGATGAGCGACTAATCCACGGGCTCTAATTGAGTGAATGTGAATGCCAGCCACCTGGCTTCCTCTTGCACCGTCAAGTGCTGTAGCAGTGGCATCGGGCATTACTGGAAGTCCAGCAGATTTACGGGCATCCCCCATTAACTCTGCAGTGCGAGCGGCAGTGCCGCTTGGTGCATCGATTTTATTTGGATGATGCAACTCAATAATTTCTGCTGATTCAAAGTATTTAGCTGCTTTCGCAGCAAATTGCATCATTAAGACTGCACCTAAACCAAAATTAGCAGCAACTAATACGCCAACTTTTGGATTTGCGGATAACAACTTATTTAATTGCGCCAACTTCTCATCATTGAATCCGGTGGTACCAACAACACAATGAATTCCATTTTTGATGGCGAAATCTAGATTGCCCATCACTGAATCTGGTTGAGTGAAATCAATAACGACTTCTGCGTTATTTTTTGTGAGCAAATCAAGTGAATCGCCAAGATCAATTTGCGCTACACATTCGAGATCATCAGTAGCAGAAATCGCTGTTAGAACGGCTTGACCCATCTTGCCTTTTGAGCCCAGGACGCCAACCCGGATTTTCGCAGCCATTACGCTACCACCGCACTTCTAAACAAAGTATCTTTTTTAAATGGACCAACAACCGCAAGTGTTGGTTGTTGGGTTAGCAACTCTTTGGAAATCGCAAACAAACTCTCACGTGTAACGCTGGCTACTTCTGCCAATACCTGGTCCATACTCATAATTTCACCATAAACCAGCTCGCTCTTGCCGATTCGCACCATTCTTGAACCGGTGTCCTCTTGTCCGAGCACTAAAGAGCCGCGAACTTGGCCTTTTGCGCGCTGAACCTCTTGCTCTGATAGACCATTTGCCACCACGTCGGCCATCACTTCACGGAAAATTGCGGCAACTTCAACCGCCTTATCTGGATTACATCCGGCATAAAAAGAAAGTGTTCCGGCGCCGGCAAAGTGCTGCGAAGATGAGTAAACCGAATAAGCCAATCCACGTTTTTCGCGAATCTCTTGGAAAAGTCGTGAAGACATTCCCCCACCAAGTGCAGAGTTTAAAACTGCAACAGCAAATCTGCGTTGGTCATTGCGATCAACTGATGGAACACCAAGTAATAAGTTTGCTTGTTCGATTTTCTTGTAGATGATTCCGATCTCACCTTGTCCAGATATTTTTGCAGTCGCACTGGTGCGAATATTTGCAGGTTGGGCTTTAGTGCTTAAAAAATTACCCATGGCCTTTTTCACAAGTTCAACTACATCGTCATGTTTGACATTTCCGGCGACAGCGATGACTAAATTCTCTGGTTGGTAACGCTTCTTGTAATAATTATTGACTGAGGTGCGTGACATGTCTGTAATGGATTGCACGGTTCCGAGAATTGGACGACCTACTGGAGTATCTCCGTATAGAACATTAGAAAAAAGATCGTGGATTAAATCTCCTGGATCATCATCACGCATCGAGATTTCTTCAAGCACAACGTTTCGCTCAGCATCTACATCAGCACTTTTTACGACAGAGGAAGTGATCATGTCGCAGATGACATCACTTGCTAATTCAATGTCAGTATCAATAACCCGTGCATAAAAACAGGTGTACTCCTTGCTGGTGAAGGCGTTCATCTCGCCACCAACTGCATCAATCGCTGATGAAATATCTAAAGCGGTGCGCTTGCTGGTTCCTTTAAAAAGTAAATGCTCTAGAAAGTGTGAAGCTCCCGCGACAGATGGGGATTCGTCACGGGAGCCTACATTGGCCCAGATTCCAAATGATGCGCTACGTACTGTCGTAACTTCTTCGGTGACGATCCGAAGACCGCTAGGAAGAATTGTGCGACGAGTGGTTTCAGACGCCATTTGGTTATTTATTACTTGGCTGTTTCAGATTCGGCAAGAACAGGCTCAAGTGAGAGCTTGCCTTGTGGATCTACTTCGCCGATCTTTACATCAATCTTGTCGCCAACCTTCATTACATCTTCAAGGTTTTCGATGCGCTTTCCACCATGCATCTTGCGAATCTGCGAGATGTGCAGCAAGCCATCTTTACCTGGGTAGAGAGTAATAAATGCACCGAAGTTTGCGATCTTTACAACAGTTCCGTTGTACTGCTCGCCAACTGATGGGATGTGTGGGTTGGTAATCGCCATGATCTGAGCTTTTGCAGCTTCTGCTGCACTTCCCTCAGTTGCACCAATATAAATAGTGCCATCATCTTCGATTGAAATATCTGCACCAGTTTCATCTTGAATCTGATTAATAACTTTGCCCTTTGGTCCGATAACCGCACCAATCTGCTCAGGATTAATCTTGATCGAGATAATGCGTGGAGCAAGAAGGCTCATTGCATCTGGAACATCAATTGCTTGCTTCATGATTCCCAAGATGTGTAAGCGTGCTTCTTTTGCTTGCAATAATGCAGCTGCAAGAACTGAAGCAGGGATGCCATCAAGTTTGGTATCTAATTGAAGTGCAGTTACAAAATCATGGGTACCAGCCACTTTGAAGTCCATGTCACCAAATGCATCTTCGGCGCCAAGAATGTCAGTCAGTGCTACGTACTCAGTTTTTCCATCTACTAAATCAGAGATCAATCCCATTGCAATACCTGCAACTGGTGCCTTTAGTGGAACGCCAGCGTTAAGTAGTGAAAGAGTTGAAGCACAAACCGATCCCATTGATGTTGAACCATTTGATCCAAGTGCTTCTGAAACTTGACGGATTGCATATGGGAACTCGTCACGAGTTGGAAGTACTGGAAGTAGTGCGCGCTCTGCAAGTGCACCGTGACCGATTTCGCGACGTTTTGGAGATCCAACGCGACCGGTTTCACCTACTGAATATGGTGGAAAGTTGTAGTTGTGCATGTAACGCTTTGAAGTCTCTGGACTCAAAGTATCTAGTTGTTGTTCTAGTTTGAGCATATTCAAAGTAGTAACACCCAAGATCTGAGTCTCGCCACGCTCAAACAAGGCTGAACCGTGAACGCGAGGAATAACTTCTACCTCTGCAGAGATTGGACGGATATCGCGTAATCCACGACCATCAATGCGAATCTTGTCACGCAATACGCGCTCGCGAACTAATTTCTTAGTTACTGATCTAAATGCTGCGCTGATTTCTTTCTCGCGACCCTCAAATTTTTCAGCAAGTGCTTCTTTTGCACCAGCAAGAATTACATCGAGTTGTTCTTCGCGATCTGCTTTAGCAACAACAGTTAATGCTTTTGTAGTTGCAGCTGATGTTTGTGCATAAACAGCATCGAAAGCATCATCTTGGTAATCCAAGAAGACTGGAAATTCGCCAGTTGGCTTTGCAGCAACTTTGGCAAGTGCAATCTGTGCTTCGCAGAGTTGACGAATAAAAGCCTTTGAAGCATCAAGTCCGGCACCGACAACTTCTTCAGTTGGTGCTTGTGCGCCATTTTTGATCAAATTTAGTGTTTGAGTTGTAGCTTCTGCTTCAACCATTGTGATAGCAACATCATCGCCGGAAATACTTCCAGCAACAACCATGTCAAACACTGCATTTTCTAATTGTGAATGCTTAGGGAATGCAACCCATTGTCCTTCGATGAGTGCAATTCGCACTGCACCAACTGGACCTGAGAATGGCAAGCCAGCAAGTTGGGTTGACATAGATGCTGCGTTGATTGCAAGCACGTCATATAGATGATCTGGGTGAAGTGCCATAACAGTTACAACAACTTGCACCTCATTACGTAATCCCTTAACAAATGTTGGGCGTAATGGGCGATCGATCAAACGACAGGTAAGGATTGCATCCTCACTTGGGCGACCTTCACGACGAAAGAATGAACCAGGAATTTTTCCGGCTGCATACATGCGCTCTTCTACATCCACTGTTAGTGGGAAGAAATCAAATTGATCTTTTGGATTTTTTGATGCAGTGGTAGCTGATAACAACATTGTTTCTTCATCTAGATAAACAGTTGCACAGCCTGCTGCTTGGCGAGCTAATTTTCCGGTTTCAAAGCGGATATTTGCTTTACCAAATTTTCCATTATCGATAATTACTTCTTGAGTTGGATAATCGTGACCCGACATGGGTCCCTCCGAATCTCGGCTACTGCATTCATGTTCCGAGTGAAGATCTTCGATCGAAGCCCACGGCATTAAATCCGTAAACCACTACCGAGGACCCCTCATCGGATGGATGAGTAACCGTTTAGTTGGTTAGTTAATAGGTTTAACTTATTTTTTTATTAGCGGCGCAGACCAAGGCGCTCGATAAGTGCACGGTAACGCGCAATATCAATTCGTTCTAAGTACTGGAGTAAGCGACGACGACGTCCAACAATCAGAAGTAGTCCGCGACGACCGTGATGATCGTTTTGATTTACCTTGAGGTGTTCGGTGAGATCAGTAATCCGTTGTGAGAGCATGGCAATCTGAGACTCGGGGCTCCCGGTATCTACGGCATTTTGTCCGTAATTGGAGATAATTTCTTTTTTCTTCTCCGGTGCTAACGCCATCTGTCAAACCTTCCCTTGCTCTTCATGGTGCTAAAAGTTCACACACTGCTCTTGGATTTTCGCTTGCCCAGACCAAGTAGATTGCCACAGGTCTGTCCTAGCGCCGAAGGCTACCAGCGCACGCCTGACCGAGCCAATTCGAGCCTAGATTACCGCTCTAAAGCAGTGAAATTCCGGGCTTGCTCGCAATCTTGAGCCATCTGAATCAGCAGCGGATCCAGGCCATCAAAAGCAATCGTTTCACGCAATCTTAATCCAAATTCATAAGTGGCAATCTCACCGTAGAGTTCTAAATCGTCACGATCTAAAACGTAAGCCTCAACTTGTCGCCCGCGCTCGCCGGGAAACGTCGGGTTGGTGCCAATTGAAATTGCCGCTGGCCAGCGATTACCAGGGATTGATAACCAACCGGCATAGACGCCATCAGCTGGAATGCAGATCTTTGGCGCAGCTTTTAAGTTGGCAGTTGGATATCCAATAGTTCTGCCACGTTCTTCACCATGAATAACTTCTCCAGACAAAGTAAATCTACGTCCTAATAAAATTTCAACTTGAGTGACATCTCCCGCAATTAATAGATTACGAATTCGAGTTGAAGAAATTACTTCTCCGCTGCTTTCTACAAGTGGAACCACATGAGTCGATAAAACTGCTGCTAAATCTTTTGACGTACCCGCCGCTTTATTTCCAAATGTGAAATTTTCTCCAACTATTACTTCACTGGCAGATAACTTATTAATCAAAATTTCTTGAATGAATTCAGCAGGTGTTAAATTGGCGAACTCCCAATCAAATTCAATTACCGCAACTGCATCTGCTCCAGCTGCTAACAACAGTTGAACACGATCTTCAAGAGTGGTGAGCCGTGGTGGTTCTTTTTCCGGCGCCAAAATTGCAGTTGGATGTGGATCGAAAGTTAATGCCACTAATTTAGGAGAGTTACTATCTGCTTTAGCCTTTACTGCAGTAGCAATAATTTGTTGATGACCTAAATGCACTCCATCGAATATTCCAATAGCAACAACATTTGTTGAGCCAATCTCTCCATAAATTTTCATCGAAGCAATCATTTTGCAGCATCCTTTGGAAAGACTATTGATGGATGCAGGCGGCCATCTTTTGGTTCAAGTATCGCAATCACTTCTCCCACAGAATTAACTGCGGCATGACGTTCAGAATTATCATCTTCGGAATTTTCGTCAATCGCCCGGCCATAAAATATTGAGATCTCTTCATCTTCGGTAATTTCCCTCACTTTGAAGAGTGACCTGACCGCATCTACCAAGTGCATGACTTTAGGCTCTTTCCCATTTTTTAATTCCGTTGAAGTAATTGAATTATCAATTGTAAAAGTACCAACATGTGTTCGCCGCAATCGGGTTAAGTGGCCACCGACATTTAAAACATCTCCAAGGTCACGCGCAATTGCTCTTATGTAAGTTCCTGCAGAACAGGTGAGTTCAATTTCAACATCAACAAAATCAGCGGACCGATTGATCCTTAATATTTTTTGGCTGGATATATGAACTGGTCTGGCTTCTAATTCGACCGCTTCCCCATCGCGTACCCGCTTATAAGAACGAACCCCATCAACTTTGATGGCGGATACCGAACTTGGGCGCTGCAAAATCTCACCGGTACGTTTGGCTAACTCTTCTGTAATTTGAATCTCTGTAATTGCGGCAAGGCGCTCAGGTGACGCAACTGAAATTACCTCTCCTTGTGCATCATCTGTATTTGTTGCGCTTCCTAGCCTGATTGTGGCTAAATAAGTTTTAGATCCATCGGTAATAAAAGAAAGTAATCGAGTCGCATGTCCCACGCCAAGAACTAATACGCCCGTTGCCATGGGATCCAATGTGCCAGCATGTCCAATGCGTTTTTCTTTTAATGATTTTCGAGCTAAGGCAACAACATCATGGCTGGTGAAATCTTGATCTTTATCTATAACAAGAAAGCCAGATTTCATGACTGCCTGTTCTGCTCATCCTCTTCAGTTGAAACTTGTTTAACATGCGGCTTGCGATAAGGATCTGCTTCGCCAGCAAATTCTGCAACACTTCTCATTAACTGGAGTTTTTCATCTTTGCGATGGGCAGCGGCAATAACACTCTCAAGTTGGGCAGCACTTTCTGGTAGCGCATCTGCAAAAAATTCAATTGTTGGAACAATTCGTAAACCAATTTCACGGCCAAGAGTGGTTCGCAATACACCTTTAGCGCTTTCTAGTGCCGCAGCAGTATCGGCACGTGCTTTCTCATCTCCAAATACAGTGTAGAAAACTGAGGCATGTTGCAAGTCACCCGTAACCCGAACATCTGTAATCGTTAGAAAACCAAGGCGTGGATCTTTAATCTTTCCTTCACACGCCTGAGCGACTACTTCTTTAATTCGATCAGCAACTTTTCGAGTTCGATAAGAGCGTCCCATTAAGCGCGCTTCTTTTCTCGCATCTCGTAAACCTCAATTATGTCTTCTACCTTGATGTCATTAAATGATCCAAGCCCAATTCCGCACTCGTATCCTTCTTTAACTTCGGTAGCGTCATCTTTGAATCGTTTAAGAGTTTCAATTGATAGCTCATCAGCGATTTTTTCACCGGCACGCAATAATCTGGCTTTTGCATTTCGACGAATTGCACCATCACGCACAATAGATCCAGCAATGTTTCCGAACTTGCTAGATTTAAAGATTTCACGAACTTCTGCACTTCCAAGCACAACCTCTTCGTACTCAGGTTTGAGCAGACCCTTAAGTGCTTTCTCAATTTCTTCAATTGCTTGATAGATAACTGAGTAGAAGCGGACTTCCACACCTTCACGATCAGCGAAGATTGCGGTTTGCGGTTCTGGCTTAACGTTAAATCCGATAACAACTGCAGTAGATGCAGAAGCCAGAGTGATATCGCTCTTTGTGATAGCACCTACGCCACGGTGAATTACGCGCAGATCAACTTCTGCTCCAACATCAAGTTGCAACAATGCATCTTCGAGTGCTTCAACAGATCCGGCGACATCTCCTTTAAGAATGAGATTGAGAGTGGTGATCTTGGATTGCTCCATAAAGTCTTCAAGAGAAATTTTCTTACGTGCTTTAGCAAGTAATGCATTTCGTTCTGCTGCTTGACGCTTTTCGGCAATCTGACGTGCAGTGCGATCTTCATCAGCAACTAAGAAGGTGTCGCCAGCACCAGGTACCGAAGTAAAACCAAGTACTTGAACTGGACGAGATGGACCGGCGCTTGCAACATTCTCGCCATGCTCATCAAGCATTGCGCGCACACGACCAAATGCACCACCGGCAACAATTGCATCTCCCACATTAAGTGTTCCGCGTTGAACTAGAACAGTGGCAACAGGTCCGCGACCTTTATCAAGGTGAGCCTCAATTGCAATTCCACGAGCTTCACCGGTTGCAACTGCACGAAGATCAATAGCTGCGTCTGCAGTCAAGAAAACAGATTCGATTAAATCATCTAATCCAGTTCCAGTTTTTGCAGAAACATCTACGAACAAAGTTGTTCCGCCATACTCCTCAGTTACTAAGTTGTACTCAGTTAACTGTTGACGAATCTTTCCTGGGTTTGCACCCTCTTTATCAACCTTGTTCACGGCAACAACGATTGGAACATTTGCTGCTTGGGCGTGATTTAATGCTTCAATCGTTTGCGGCATAACGCCATCGTCAGCTGCAACAACCAAGATTGCAATATCAGTTACTTTTGCACCACGAGCACGCATGGCGGTAAACGCCTCATGGCCCGGGGTATCAATAAATGTAATCGCACGATCGACGCCATCATGTTCGCGGTGAATTTGATAAGCACCAATATGCTGAGTAATTCCACCAGCTTCACCTTTTGCAACTTGGGCTTTGCGCAATGCATCAAGTAACAAAGTCTTACCGTGATCAACATGGCCCATCACTGTTACGACAGGTGGACGCGAAACTAAATCTTCCGCTGCATAACCGGCAACTTCAGCATCAAGATCAATATCAAAGTCACCTAGCAATTCACGGTCTTCATCTTCTGGACTTACAACTGTGATTGCATAACCAAGTTCTGCACCAAGAAGTGCGAAAGTATCTTCATCAACTGATTGAGTTGCAGTAAGCATCTCGCCTAAATGGAAAAGTGCAGCAACAAGTGCGCCGGAATCAGCATTAATTTTTTCGGCTAAATCTGCAAGAGATGCACCGCGACGAAGTCTTACCGGTGTGCTTCCATCTCCGTGCGGGACAACAGCCCCACCAAGTGATGGTGCGCGTAAATTATCAATCTCTTCGCGACGAGCTTTCTTTGACTTCTGCCCTTGTCTTGGTCCGCCCTTCTTGCCTCCGGGACGACCACCACCGGGACCGCCACCGGGACGACCACCACCGGGACCGCCTGGACGACCACCACCGGGACCGCCTGGACCACCCAGGCCACCGGGGCCAGAAGTTGTTGGAGCACCACTGCGATTAGGCGCACCTGTAGAAGATGTGTATCCGCCACCACCAACTCCGCTTGGACGTGAAGATGATGGGGCACCGTAACCAGATTGGGATGGAGGCCTAGTGCCCATTGGTGGGCGCATTCCTGGAGCTCCTGGTCCACCAGGACCACCAGGTCGGATGGGTGCTCCTGGTCCTGGACGAAGTGGTGGTCTAGAAGTTGAAGATCCATAAGGATTATTTCCGGGGCGAGGTGGTCGACCATCCGTCGAACCAGGCGCTCCTGGAGTTCTAGGTGCTGAAGAAAATGGATTATTCCCAGGTCGCTTAGCACCAGTACGAGGAGCTGGTGGCCTTGGCATTTGCGGCAGACCAACTGGTGGCGTAGATGCTGGGCGTGGTTGCGCTGGCGCATCGGCAGTTGATCCCGGTGCTGCTAGTGATGACGGTGATGACGGTGATGCTGGAGTTGGAATATTTAATGATGCTGGTAATTGAAAATCAGGTGGCAAATCAGCCAAAACTTCTTCGACAGTTTCAACTTTTGGAACGGCTTTTTTCGCAGCAGCCTTCTTTGCCGGAGCCTTTTTGGCAGGGGCTTCATCTGCTGGTGGATTAACACTTGGGTACAACTCGCGCATCTTGCGCACAACAGGGGGTTCTAAAGTTGAAGAGGCAGATTTAACAAACTCACCAAGATCTTGAATCTTAGTGAGCAGTACCTTGCTCTCGAGACCTAGCTCTTTTGCTAGCTCGTATACGCGGACCTTAGCCACTTCACTCCTTCGTGGCTGCGCATACGTTGCGAAGCCGGTTAAATCTTGATCATCTCGTTGGGCTTAACACGGTGCTCAACTGACCGAGATGTTGGATTGGCAATCTGTGCAATGAGTGCATGGGGTTAGCCTACCTCAACCTGATCGGCATGAATATCGATCCGCCAGCCAGTCAATCGAGCCGCTAAACGAGCATTTTGTCCATCTTTTCCGATCGCCAGCGAGAGTTGGAAATCAGGGACAACCACTTTGATCTGGCGGCGTTCCTCATCGACCACTTCAGAGGAGATCACGCGCGAGGGTGCCAAAGCGGCGGCCACATAAAGTGAAGGATCTTCTGACCAATCGACGATATCAATTTTTTCGCCTTGCAATTCATTCATAACTGATTGAACCCGAGTTCCCATTGGGCCAATTAAAGATCCTTTTGGATTAACACCTGCGCGATGTGTACGCACTGAAATTTTTGTGCGAGCACCGGCTTCGCGAGCAACTCCCATGATTTCAACAACTCCAGATAAAACTTCAGGAACTTCAAGAGAAAATAATTTCTTGACCAAACCAGGATGAGTTCTTGAAAGCAAAATGTCTGGACCTTTGGGACCTTGTTTTACTTCAACCACGAAAGCCTTAATTCGATCACCGTGTTCGTACTTCTCAGTTGGGACTTGTTCTTGCTGTGGAATTCTTCCTTCGGCACTTCCAAGATTTACAAAAACGACTCGTGCGTCACGTCCTTGTTGAATTACGCCGTGCACAACATCACCAACCACTGCTGTAAATTCTCCAACAATCTTTACGTCATTCATTTCGCGAATTTTTAACTTTACTGTGCGTCTGACAATTCCGGTAACAAAGCGATTGAAATCTGCAGGCTCATCAAGAGGCTCTTCGCTCTCGTTTGTGAAAAGTGAAATTTGTCCGGTCTCACGGTTAAGTTTTGCACGAGCAAGTTGATTTGCTTCGAGTGATTCCAAATAACCTTGAGTTACAGCAGTTTCAATTTCAACTATTAAACGGTCAAATGAAATTGCATTTGCAATAGAAAGTGTTTGAAGTGCGGCTAAATCAACGATCATTTGAATTCGATTTCAACGTAAGCGCTCTTTATATCGCTAATTTTTACCAAAGTTACATTCGCTTTTGCATCTGCAAATGCAATCTCTTCATTTTCTACTGAAGTAATACGGGAGGTAAATTTCTCTCCATCAAGTAATGTGACAGAAACTAAACGATTTAGATTCTTAAACCAGTGACGAGCAAGTGTTAGCGGGTACTCGGCTCCTGGTGTCGAAACTTCGAGTGTAAAAGGGGTTTGACCAATTTCTGGCAACTGGTCGATGATTTCCGAAATCTTGAATGATGCTTCCGTAACTTGATCCATTGATAGGCTGGTTTCGCCATCAATGAGAATGCGAAGCATGGAATGTTTTCCGGCCAAAGTGATGATTACATCTTCTAAAAATAAATTTAATTCTTGAATGGCCGGCTCGATGGCGGCAACGATCGATTCTTTTTTCATTTATCTACTCCTTATTAAATTATTATTAAGTTTTGAACCGTACAAAGAAAAGTCTACCGTGAATTTCTGGTCTTACTCGCCAATCTATTTCAACAGTTGTGAAAGAAATTCAACGGCGCCATCGGTAGGGATTTCACTACTTGTGCCGGACCAACGGTCGCGAACTTCAATAACTCCATTGGCTAACCCTTTTCCAACAATCACAATCGTTGGAATTCCAATCAATTCTGCATCTTTGAATTTAACTCCTGGGCTAGCGTCCCGACGATCGTCTAGCATCACTCGAGCACCAGCCGATTCAAGTTTTTGTGCCAATTCAAGTGCAGTATCAAATGGAAGATCCTCTTTGCCTGTGGCGACGATATGAATATCGGCTGGAGCGATCTCTCTTGGCCAACGCAATCCCAATTGATCATGGGATTGTTCGGTTATCGCAGCAACTGCGCGCGATACTCCAATTCCATATGAACCCATTGTCACGACATTTGGCTTTCCATCAGAATCTAAAACGGTAAGGTCCAAAGCTTTTGCGTATTTACGACCTAGTTGAAAAATGTGACCGATTTCGATGGCGCGATCTATGACAACTGCAGTGTCACATTGCGGACAACCGTCTCCTGCGCGAACTTCTGCAGCTTCAACATACTTCTCAACTTTAAAATCACGACCATTTTGGACATACCGAGCATGGGTATTGCTTTTGTTTGCACCAGTAACCCAACTTGAACCAATTTCAACTCTTGGATCTGCATAAAGTTTTAATCCGAGCGCTTGTGCATCCTGTGGGCCCACATAACCTTTGACAAATTTTGGATTTTTTGCGAAATCCTCTTCCTCAAATAAACGTAATTCACTTACACCTGGAAGATTTGCCTGTAAACGCTTTAAATCAACTTCGCGATCCCCAGGAACTAAAACACTAATCGGCTGGTCGTCAGCAAAAAGCAAAATATTTTTTAGAGTGTCAGCCGCCGTAAATCCCCCACCATAATTCTTATTGAGCACATCAACTAATGAATCAATGGTTGGAGTATTTGGTGTATCTAGCAATTCGATCACTGGGACATCTGGAAAACTCTTACCGGAAACTTTTGTTGACATCGCTTCGACATTTGCAGCAAATCCACAAGATGGACACAAAACATAAGTGTCCTCGCCTGTTTCGCATGGCGCTAAAAACTCTTCAGATTTTGAGCCACCCATCGCTCCGGACATTGCGGAAACAATCGCATATTTAAGACCAAGTCTTTCAAAAGTTTTAATGTAGGCGGCACGATGATCTTGATAAGACTTTTCCAAACCTGCATCATCAATATCAAATGAGTAAGAATCTTTCATTACAAATTCGCGACCACGAATGATTCCACTGCGCGGACGAGGTTCATCCCGGTACTTGGTTTGAATCTGATAAATAGTTAGCGGCAAATCTCGATAAGAGGAACATTCCCCCTTTACCATCAAAGTAAACATCTCTTCATGGGTTGGACCTAATAAATAGTCGCCACCTTTTCGATCTTGCAAACGAAACAGATCGCTTCCGTAATCATCCCAACGATTGGTCGCCTCATAAGGTTCACGTGGCAAAAGTGCCGGAAAATGAACTTCTTGAAATCCAGCACGATCCATTTCCTCGCGTACAACTCTTTCAATATTGCGCAAAGTTATGTAACCCAGTGGCAACCACGAGTAAATGCCTGCGGCAACGCGGCGAATATATCCAGCCCGAACTAGTAGTCGATGACTTGCGACTTCAGCATCAGCTGGGTCATCACGCAAGGTGCGAAGAAAGAGGCGGGACATTTGCAACATGGCGTGAGCCTACCGAGTGTTAGAAAAAAATCGTCGCTAGTTCGGCCACCTTTTCGAAGCCAACTTTGTGATAACTGGCACGGGCTGCATGATTGAAATCATTTACATAGAGGGAGGCGACCGGTGCGAATCTATTTCCGTACTCCACTAAAGTGGCAACGCCAGCCGATCCCAGCCCTTTTCCGCGGTACGCCGGATCAACCCAGACTCCATGAATTTGATAGGCGCCAGCGCCAACTGCCCCGATATCGCTTTTGAAAATTACTCTTCTAGTATCTGGATCTCTCAAGATTAATGTACGACCGGCTCCAATCAATTCAATTGTTCTTGATCGATAATCTACGTAATCTGGCATTTCCCCGACCTCGGCAGTGAACATAGCAATCCCAACCTCCACAACTTCATCAAGGTCTGACAAAGTCGCCAGATGCACATGTGGGTTTCCAGAAATCTTTGAACTACCACGAAGTGATAACAAAGGTTGCGATTGGCGAATAGCTCTTGGTTTTGAATATAAATGTGCAATCAATTCCCATAAATCAAAAACTGTTTTTGATTCTCCGACAATGGAGGAAAATTTGTGCTGATTTGATCGCAGGTGATCTACCAATGAAAGCAATGCTGCTCGGGAGGAAATTGCTGGAATTAAATTTCCGCCGATGTATGTAACTCCTTCAATTTCACTCCTGGGATTTCGATAGATCAGCAAAGTACTATTCTTTGATTTTTCTAAAAGTTGAATCCTGGAAGCCAAAAAACAATTTAGTTCAGGCGCCGAAGCAAGATAATCAAATACTTCATTTTTAACATTTACCCCGCGTAATACTTCTAAACCAACTTCGCTCACTGAGATTTTCGCTTAATGAACTTCAACCGAAGGAGCTCCGGAACTTTCCATCTCTTCAGCCAGGCGCATGGCTTCTTCAATTAATACTTCAACGATCATGGATTCCGGGACGGTTTTAATGACTTCTCCCTTTACAAATATTTGACCTTTTCCATTTCCAGAAGCCACACCTAAATCTGCTTCACGCGCTTCGCCCGGGCCATTTACAACGCATCCCATAACTGCAACTCGTAGCGGAACAGTCATTCCTTCTAAGCCTGCTTGGACTTTTTCAGCCAAGGTATAAACATCTACTTGTGCACGCCCACATGATGGGCAAGAAACAATTTCTAATTTGCGTTGACGTAAATTTAAAGATTCCAAAATTGAGATTCCAACTTTTACCTCTTCAACAGGAGGTGCAGAAAGGGAAACCCGAATCGTGTCTCCAATTCCTTCAGATAACAAAATTCCAAAAGCTACGGCAGATTTAATTGTTCCTTGAAATAGTGGTCCCGCTTCTGTGACTCCCAGATGTAATGGGTAATCACATTGCTGTGAAAGTAATCTATAAGCCTGAACCATAATTACTGGATCATGATGTTTAACTGAAAGTTTAATGTCGGTAAAACCGTGCTCTTCAAATAATGAACATTCCCACAAAGCCGATTCAACTAAAGCTTCGGGAGTTGCTTTTCCATACTTTGCCATCAAACGTGGATCTAGTGATCCCGCATTCACACCAATTCGAATTGGAACTCCTGCTGCACCCGCGGCTTTTGCAACTTCTTTAACTTTGTCATCAAATTGTTTGATATTTCCTGGATTCACTCGAACTGCAGAACAGCCGGCATCTATAGCCGCAAAAATATATTTTGGTTGGAAATGAATATCAGCAATAACTGGAATCTGAGATTTCTTAGCAATAGCCGCTAGTGCATCCGCATCATCTTGACTAGGGACTGCAACTCGAACAATTTGACAGCCTGAGGCAGTTAATTCGGCAATCTGTTGCAAAGTTGCATCCACATTTGCAGTTAATGTCGTGGCCATCGATTGCACACTTACTGGCGCACCGCCACCAACTAATACCGAACCAACTTTGAGTTGGCGCGTAACTTTTCGTGGGGCAAGTGGGCTAGGTGGTACTGCCGGCATCCCAAGATTTACCATGGTCCTATCCTGCCTTATATGAAGCCGGTTAGCGCTCAGAAATTAATTCTGAGCGGGTTGATGATGTCCGCTGCTAACAAAAGCAATGAGAGGGTGGCCATGACAACAATCACCGCAAGGGTTAAGGGCACCAATTTGACCACATCGTAGGGCGCAGGAAGTGGCTTGCCACGACGGCGGGCGATTTGCATTCGGATCCCATCAATTATTGCAACTGCCATATGACCACCATCAAGAGGTAAAAGTGGCAATAGATTAAATATGCCGATAAAAATATTTAAACTTGCAATAATTAACAAAAAGAAGCCAATTTTTGCAGCCCATCCAGCATTTTCAGATGCGGCTGCGTCACCAGAAACTCGAGCTACACCTACTACACCGACCAATCCTTCTGGATCTCGCTCTCCTCCACCAAATGTTGCTTGTACTAAATCCGGAATTTTCGCTGGTAAGGCAAATAGTGCTTTAAATGAGCCAGTGAAAATATTTTTTCCCTCGCTAAGGGAGTTTTTAAGTGCTGCTAAAGGATTCGATCTGAGTAATTCAGATTTACTTAAAACGCCAATGACTCCAACTGGCACACTCTCGCCTAACTCTGAAATTGGTGCACGTGCCACAGGAGTAAGTGGTACATCTAACAAAATTTCATCTCGCAAAATTCCAAGCGATATTTTTGTATTTGGAGAGTTGCGGATAATTTTTGAAACTTCTTCCCACGAATTTAATTCAACTCCATTAATTGAAACAATCTTATCTCCTTGTTTCAAACCGGCTAAAGTTGCTGGAGCTTTTGGATCTGAGGGCAAACATCCACTTTGAGTGCTATCTACTGGAATGCATTTTAATATTTGATCAAGCACCTGGGATTGCGATGGAGTTCCAATCGCCGCAAAAAAAGTAAAAAGAAGTAAAAATCCAAGTACAAAATGAGTTGTCGACCCGGCGCCAAGGACAATCAACCGTCGAAGAGTGCTGGCCTTGTAAAAAGACCGCGGTTGATCAATTAGATCGACAGGTTCACTTGGGGACATGCCAACAATTCGGCAGTAACCACCGGCTGGAATTGATTTAACTCCAAACTCAGTCTCACCTCTTTGAGTAGACCAAATCTTTGGCCCAAAACCTAGGAAAAACTCAGTAACTTTCATGCCAAATTTTCGGGCAGTTAGAAAGTGGCCTAATTCATGCAACATTACTGAAATTAGCAATGCCACCACAAAAGCTAAAATTCCGATCAAATTTAGCAGCGACATAAAATTATTTGCCTCTCATCGATATATTTTTATTTGCACTAGCACGTGCATCATCTTCGATTGCACTGACATCGGCGATATCACTAAGCGTAGTCGGCGCTGTCGACGCAAGGTGCTGCAATACTGCATCTACAATCTCAATAATCTCTGTGAATTTAATTTCACCCTTTAAAAATGCAGCAACCGCTTCCTCATTGGCCGCATTAAAGATTGCTGGCATCGCTCCGCCAATTTCACCGCATCTCCTGGCTAAATCAATTGCAGGGAATCTGGCTTGATCAATTGGCGCAAAATTCCAGGTGTGCGCAGTGCTCCAATCAATCGGAGCAATTGCTCCAGCAGTTCTTTCTGGCCAGCTAAGTGCCAAAGAAATTGGCAACTTCATTGATGGTGGACTGGCCTGTGCAATCAGAGATCCATCATTGAATTCCACCATTGAGTGAATCATCGATTGCGGATGAATTACTGCTTCAATCTTTGAATATGGAATATCAAATAAATAATGTGCCTCGATAATTTCTAAACCTTTATTGACTAAGGTGGCTGAATTTATGGTTACAACTGGCCCCATATTCCAAGTTGGGTGAGCAAGGGCCTCTTCTAATGTCACGTCACTCAGATCATTTCTATTTCTAAATGGGCCACCACTTGCCGTAAGAATTAATTTAGATATTTCATTTTTTGTTCCCGCGCGCAGCACTTGTGCTAATGCTGAATGTTCTGAATCAACTGGAATTAACTGTCCCGGTTTTGCAGCACGTAAAACTAAATCTCCACCAGTAACAAGTGATTCCTTATTTGCAAGAGCAACTTTATTTCCAACTCCTAATGCATTAAGTGTTGGAGCAAGTCCGACTGAACCGGTAATCGCATTTAGCAATACATCAACCGGAATCGCTGCAACTTGAGCCGCTGCGCCTTTTCCATCAATCACATTTACGCCGGGCAAAGCATCCCGAAGTAATGCGCCATCTCCTTCGATGCCAACCACTTTGACACCAAATTTTCGTGCCTGCTCCACTAACAGCGGAATATTTGATCCCCCAGCGGCAAGAGCAACAACGCGAAATTGAGTTGGATTTGCAGCAATAACCTCAAGTGCTTGCACACCAATTGAGCCAGTTGAACCCAAAATTGAGATATCGCGCATGGACTAATCCTCTCAGGTCGGGCCAGATAGTTCATTCATATAGAACTTGTTCTATTCTTACTCTTATGAGCGCACTAGATGAAGGAACCCGCCTGACTGGCAGCAACCTGCCGCAGGTCCGCCATTTGCGAACCGAGATTCCGGGGCCAAAATCTAAAGAGTTGATTGCAAGACGCGCCAACGCCGTTTCCGCCTCACTTGGTATGGCGATGCCAGTTTTTGTTGAACGTGCCGGTGGTGGAGTGATAATCGATGTCGATGGAAACTCAATTATCGATATGGGCGCAGGAATCGCTGTTGTAAATGTTGGAAACTCCGCAGATTTAGTAATTGAA
>SYCR01000011.1:0-12719 GCA_005786885.1 Actinomycetota bacterium
AGATTGGAAAAATTGTTGGTAGATGCTTTCCCATTCGAATTTTTAAAATTACAAAAATAAAGAGGTAAAGTTGAATTTCGACTAACATAAACCAATGTGCTCCATCTATCCAACCTTGATCAAATGCAGTTGGAAACATGGTGATATTTGCTAGAAATTGCAAAAAGTCTGGCTGATTTTTGCTCAAAGTAGGCAAAAAAGTAATTGCCGTGATGAGAATAATTGCTATCCAATAAAGCGGATATATCCGCTTTATTCTTCCCTTTGCAAATTGCCAGGCACTTCGATTTGTTGACATCAATATCAAGTAGCCACTTACTACAAAAAATAACTGCACGCCTAAATATCCATACTTAGCGATTTCGGAAAAAGGAGTTAATTCGATGCTAGTAACTGTGCCATTTGAAATACCATTTGAAAAATAGTGAAAGAGAATTACTACCGATGCACCGACAACTCTTAGTGCATCGATATATTCAAAACGGTTTTTGTTAATAATTGCCGTCCAGAGACCTAAATTTTTTGTAATCTTACACGGCAAAAAGCCCTGAAAAGTATTTATCCATCCGGACAGCCTGAAACAATTACAAGATCAAGAAGAAATTTTTGAAAATTAAACCGCTGGAGTTTCGGCCAAATCCTCAGGTGTATTTGGTGTTGAGCTCTTTGGTTCACCTGCGAAAGTGAACTTGGCGTCAACTCCTTCGCCCTCAGTATCTACAACAATGATTTCTCCAGCTTTAAGTTCGCCAAACAAAATCTTCTCAGAGAGAACATCTTCAATCTCACGTTGAATAGTGCGGCGCAATGGACGCGCTCCCATCACTGGGTCATAACCGCGGGATGCGAGCAATGCCTTAGCCGAAGGTTTCAATTCGATGCCCATATCTTTCGCTTTCAAGCGCTCATCAAGAAGTGCAATCATCAAATCAACAATTTGAACGATTTCTTTCTCCGTCAATTGATGGAAGACAACAATTTCATCGATACGGTTTAAGAATTCAGGGCGGAAGTGAGATTTAAGTTCATCCGTGACTTTATTACGCATGCGCTCGTATGAAGTTTGTGAATCCGAGCTATTTGCGAATCCGAGTCCAGCACCCTTTGAGATGTCACGGGTTCCAAGGTTTGTAGTCATAATGATTACGGTGTTTTTGAAATCTACAACACGGCCTTGAGCATCTGTTAAGCGGCCATCTTCAAGAACTTGAAGCAAGGAGTTGAAGATATCTGGATGTGCTTTCTCAATCTCATCGAAGAGCACAACAGAGAATGGACGACGTCGAACTTTCTCGGTGAGTTGTCCACCCTCGTCATAACCAACATATCCGGGAGGTGAACCAAACAATCTCGAAACAGTGTGACGTTCTGCGTACTCACTCATATCTAGTTGAATAAGTGCATCTGCATCACCAAATAAGAAACTAGCCAAGGTGCGAGAAAGTTCAGTTTTACCAACACCAGATGGACCAGCAAAAATAAATGATCCTCCAGGGCGCTTAGGATCTTTCAATCCTGCACGAGCACGACGAATGGCTTGTGAAAGCGCCTTAATCGCTTGATCTTGACCGATTACCCGCTTATGTAATTCATCTTCCATGCGTAGCAAACGTGAAGTCTCTTCTTCAGTCAACTTAACAATTGGAATACCGGTTGATGCGGCAAGAACTTCAGCGATCTCTTCTTCGCCGACAACTGAAACCTGATCTAAATCTCCAGCTTTCCATTGCTTCTCGCGCTCACCTTTTTCTTGAATCAGAGTTTTTTCTTTATCGCGAAGTGAAGCGGCTTTTTCGAAATCTTGACCATCAATTGCTGATTCTTTTTCACGTCGAACATTTGCGATTCGATCATCAAACTCACGTAAATCAGGAGGAGCAGTCATCCGCTTAATACGCAGACGTGATCCGGCTTCATCAATTAGGTCAATTGCTTTATCCGGCAAGAATCGATCTGAAACATAGCGATCTGCCAAAGTTGCTGCTGCGACTAGGGCTGTATCTGTGATTGAAACATGGTGATGGGCTTCGTAACGATCGCGAAGTCCCTTTAAAATCTCAATTGTGTGAGTTACAGATGGCTCTGCAACTTGAATTGGCTGAAAACGACGTTCAAGTGCAGCATCTTTTTCTAAATGTTTACGGTACTCATCAAGGGTTGTGGCACCAATTGTCTGGAGTTCACCACGTGCCAACATCGGTTTCAAAATACTTGCAGCATCGATTGCACCTTCAGCTGCACCTGCTCCAACTAATGTGTGAATCTCATCGATGAACAAAATAATGTCGCCACGGGTACGAATCTCTTTTAATACTTTCTTTAAACGCTCTTCGAAATCTCCACGGTAGCGACTTCCTGCGACTAATGCGCCGAGGTCCAGTGAATAGATTTGCTTATCTTTAATTGTTTCTGGAACTAAATTCTTCACAATTGCTTGAGCAAGTCCCTCAACTACTGCAGTCTTACCAACACCTGGTTCACCAATTAATACTGGGTTATTTTTTGTGCGTCGTGAAAGAATTTGCATCACGCGTTCGATCTCTTTTTCGCGACCAATAACTGGATCAAGCTTTCCTTCACGAGCAGCTGCAGTTAAGTTGCGACCAAATTGATCAAGAACAAGTGAGGTAGATGGAGTTCCTTCGGCTGGGCCACCAGAAGTTGCAGCCTCTTTACCTTGGTAACCAGATAGAAGTTGAATTACTTGTTGACGAACGCGGTTTAAATCAGCGCCAAGTTTTACCAACACTTGTGCAGCAACGCCTTCGCCTTCGCGGATCAATCCCAGCAAAATATGTTCGGTACCAATGTAGTTGTGTCCAAGTTGCAAAGCTTCACGAAGTGAAAGTTCTAGTACTTTTTTAGCACGTGGAGTAAATGGAATATGTCCACTTGGTGCCTGTTGGCCTTGACCAATAATCTCTTCTACTTGTGCACGAACTGCTTCAAGTGAAATGCCAAGTGATTCGAGCGCTTTTGCGGCTACGCCTTCACCTTCGTGAATCAAACCAAGCAAAATGTGCTCAGTGCCGATGTAATTGTGATTGAGCATGCGAGCTTCCTCTTGCGCGAGTACAACTACTCGTCTGGCTCGATCTGTAAACCGCTCAAACATGGCAACTCCTTTAGTAAAGAAAGTCGATCTAAACAGCTCGACTGCTTTGGTACATCTCCAAGCCTAATCATCTCGTACTTAGGCGCCACCTCGGGTGGTACTTCTTTTAACGCTCAGCCGGCCTCAAATATGCCCAGCCTTACCTAAATCAGCTAAATTTCTGGTCTGACCACTACATATGGGGTCAGCACTTCAGATTTTCCCGCCATTCCTAAAAGGTGGTCAAAGCACCCGCAACATTCTGGTGTTCCCCAGGGTATTTGGCTTCACGCTCTCTAGCTCCAGAAATTCAGCAATACCGGCATCGTAGGAGAGCAGTAATTCTTGGTAGACCGCTGGGTCCACCGGGGTTCCTTGAATCTCAACAAAACCATGCCGACTGAAGAAATCGGTTTCAAATGTTAAGCAGAAAATTCTTTTCACGCCTAATTCAATTGCACGTTTTGTAATGTGTTCTAATAATTGCGACCCAATTCCAGTGCCTCGATATTTTTCGATAACAGCCATGGTTCGCACTTCGGCTAAGTCTTCCCAAAGAATATGTAGAGCGCCGCAGCCAATTACTTCACCATCTATTTCAGCAACCGTAAACTCTTGAACAGATTCATAAAGAGTTACTGTCTCTTTTGAAAGTAATCTTCGGCTAAGTGCATACGTGTCAATAATTTGTCGAAGTTGTTTAATATCGCTTGTACGTGCCGAACGGATTATTGGGTTCATTCTGGTTTCACTAGTGGAAATAAAATAGTTTCGCGAATTCCAAGACCAGTCAGTGCCATTAATAAGCGATCTGTACCCATTCCCATACCTCCGAGTGGCGGCATTCCAAATTCAAGAGCGCGCAAAAAGTCTTCATCTAGTGCCATTGCTTCAACATCACCTTTAGCGCCAAGTGCTGCTTGCGCTACTAATCGCTCACGTTGAATTACTGGATCAATTAATTCGGAGTAACCGGTTGCAAGTTCAAAACCATCAATGTATAAATCCCACTTCTCTGCAACTCCTGGAATTTCGCGATGTGCTCGTACCAATGGTGAAGTATCCAAAGGGAAGCCCATAACAAATGTGGGAGTTTTCAATTCTGGTTTAACTAAATGTTCAAATAACTCTTCTAGCAATTTTCCAGTAATCCATTTTGGATCAACAGATAAACCAACTTTTTTAGCATGTGCAAGTAACTCTTCATAAGGTGTTAACGAAGTAATGTCAACGCCAACAGCCTTAGAGACTGATCCGTATAGTGAAATCTGATCCCATTTTCCGCCTAAATCACTTTCGCGACCATCGAAATGTGTGACTGTTGTTGACCCGCAAATTGCAATTGCTGCTTCCTGAACTAGATCCCGCGTTAACTCAATCATGGAATTCCAGTCTCCATAAGATTGGTAAGACTCGATCATCGCAAACTCTGGTGAGTGCGAAGAGTCAGCGCCTTCATTTCTAAAATTTCTATTGATCTCAAAAACTCGCTCAATTCCACCAACTATGCAACGCTTCAAATAAAGTTCAGGTGCAATTCTTAAAAATAACTCCATATCGTATGCATGGATATGCGTTTTAAATGGCCGCGCTGCCGCTCCTCCATGCAATACCTGCAACATTGGTGTTTCAACTTCAATAAAATCTTTTTGCGAAAATGTATCGCGCAGTGATTTCATTACAACAGGTCGCAAGCGCGCATTTGATCTAGCTTCTGGTCTAACTATTAAATCTACGTAACGCATCCGAACCCGAGTCTCTTCAGACATTGGTTTGTGTTCTACTGGAAGAGGGCGCAAAGTTTTTGCTGCCATATTCCAAGAAGTTGCAAGTATTGAAAGTTCGCCGCGTTTAGATGTGATTATTTCACCGGTAACACTCACAAAATCCCCAATATCTACAAAGGTTTTCCACTGCCCCAGTACATCTTCACCAACTTTGTCTAGTGAGAACATCGCTTGCAACTCAGTTCCATCACCTTCGCGCAAAGTTGCAAAACATAACTTTCCGGTATCTCGTTTAAAGATAACTCGACCACTGAGGCTCTCTGTTACGCCGGTTTTTACATCTATTTCTAGATCAGCAAACTTTTCTCGTATCGATTTAAGTGAAGAGGTCCGTGGAACTGAAACTGGATACGGCTCAACGCCTGATGAAATTAAAGATTCTCTTTTTGCATGGCGAATCCGAATCTGCTCTGGCAGATCATCTACTTCGGGGGCGTTATTGCTTTCCTGCGCACCTTTTTCGCTCATGGGGTAGAGGGTACCGGTTCTAGTGGTTTCGTTCGTGCACCAGACGAAGGCCAATTAAGGTCAAATCTGGTTCATGAAAATCAATGGTTTCGCAAATTCCAATTACTAAGGTCGCCAAACCTCCAGTAGCAACTACCGTGATTCCTTCTACATTCAGTTCATCACTAATCCGCCGCACTAATCCATCGACTTGCCCAGCGAAGCCGTAAATAGTTCCTGATTGCAATGCTTCAACGGTATTTTTCCCAATTACTGATTTGGGTTTAATCAATTCTACTTTTCTAAGTTGTGCTGCTCGAGCCGCTAGTGCCTCTACAGAGATCTCAATTCCAGGTGCTAGTGCGCCACCTAAAAATTCTCCCTTGCCTGAGACAACATCAAAATTAGTAGAGGTGCCAAAATCAACAACAATTACTGGTCCATTCTCGCCAAACATTTCATGAGCGGCCAATGTGTTTGCAATCCGATCTGAACCAATCTCTTTGGGGTTATCTACCAGCAATGGAACGCCGGTTTTTATGCCGGGTTCAAGAATGGTTGATGGAGTTTGAGCATAATGCCTAGAAAGCATTGTGCGTAATTCGCGCAGAACTGCTGGAACTGTTGAACATAAAGATATGCCAGTTACTTCATAATCTTCCACTAAAGAACGAAATTTAATCCACAACTCATCAGCAGTATCACGGGGATCTGTCTTCACTCGCCATGAGTGCAATATCTCTTGATTTTCGAAAATTCCTAATACCGTATTGGTATTGCCAACATCAATTGTTAATAACATGTGATTACCCCTTAACTTTCAGATCTAAACCAATATCAAGGATCGCGGCAGAATGAGTCAAAGCACCGATAGCAATAAAATCGACGCCACTCATTGCATAATCGCGGGCATTTTCTAATGTGATTCCCCCTGATGCTTCGAGTTTTGTTCGACCAGCGCATTGTTTCACCGCTAATTTGCATTCTTCAGGAGACATGTTGTCTAACAAAATTAAATCAACCTTTCCCGCTATTGCCTCTTCCATTTGATCTAAGCGGTCAATTTCAACTTCAATTGAAAGATTCGGGAACTTGCTCCGCACATCATTAATTGCATTTGCGATACTTCCTGTCGCGGCAATGTGATTATCTTTTATGAGAGCAGCATCAGATAAGTTCATTCGATGATTTGTCGCTCCACCCATTCGAACAGCAAACTTTTCGATTTCACGCCATGCTGGAGTTGTTTTCCGAGTATCGCGTACTACGCACTTAGTGCCTTTTACTGCTTCAACCCAAATACTCGAAGTAGTTGCGATTCCTGAAAGTCGTGAAAGGAAATTAAGCGCTGTTCGCTCTGCAAGAAGTAAGTCAGTGACTTTTCCTATCGCTTCAAAGATTAATTGTCCGGCTTCTACTTTGCTGCCTTCAGATATTTGCTTATCAAACTTAATTGCAGAGTTTCCAGCAATTTCAAGCACAGCTTGAGCCGCAAATATCCCAGCTACAACTCCACTCTTTCTCGCATTAAATTGAGCGACGGCAATTTGATTAGCTGGGATTGTTGCAACTGTTGTTGCATCTAAGCCACTACCTAAATCTTCTCGAAGTGCTGCATCAACTAATGCCTCGAAAGGTTGTGGTGATATTTTTTGCGCCAACATAGTCGCAACAAGTTGATTGGATAATCTACTCATTAATCACCTTTTCTAAATTGTGTAGGTAAATTCCCTCTGTATCCATCTCTTGCAAAATCCGCTGCTCCCAAGAATTTAATGTATTAGGGAAATCCTCTCGCCAGTGCGAGCCTCGTGTTTCTTCTCTGATTAAAGCTGATCGCACTAAAACATTCGCCAGGCAGTGCAAATTTGTCGCTTCCCAAGCTTCAACACAAGGTTGATCTGATGTTTTCTTTGCTAGTTGTTCTAAAGTTGCCAATACCTCTTCTAATGATTCTCTAGTTCTGATTACACCAGCGCCTTTACTCATAGCGTTTGCAATATCTTTTCTAATAGATGGATCCAACAAAATACTTTTTGAGTTGTTTTCCACAGGCTCGCGCTGCTCTGGAAGATTTATCTTCAAATCGTCGGCAATTCGCGCAGCAAAAACTAATCCCTCCAACAAAGAATTAGATGCCAATCGATTCGCGCCATGAACACCAGTACATGCTGTCTCACCACATGCATATAGTCCAGAAATACTTGAGTTCCCGAATAAATCAACTCGAACGCCTCCAGATGCGTAATGAGCAGCAGGTGCAACTGGAATCAAATCTTTTGTTGGATCAATTTTATGATCTAAGCAAGATTGATAAATAGTTGGGAACCTTTCAACAAAATTTGATACCGCACTAACATCAAGCCAAACATGATCACTTCCATTTTTGATCATCTCGCGCATGATTGCTTTTGCTACAACATCGCGCGGGGCTAAATCTGCTAATTCATGTGCTGCTGGCATGAAACGTTCACCTGCATCGTTGACTAGAACTGCTCCTTCGCCACGCACTGCTTCACTGATTAGTGGCTGTTGTCCACTCGCATTATTTCCAAGCCACATAACTGTTGGGTGAAATTGAATAAACTCAACATCGGCAATTCCAGCTCCTGCACGCAATGCAAGTGCAACGCCATCTCCAGTTGAGACTGGAGGATTTGTGGTTTGAGCAAAGACTTGTCCCAAGCCTCCGGTTCCTAAAATAACCGCTCTGCCAAGTGCCCGGCCAACGCCATCTCTACTTCCTTGACCAATCACATGCAATGTAACTCCACAAACTCGGCCGTCGTTGTCAACAAGAGCATCTAATACAAGTGCGTTTTCAATTAATTCGATTCCTTCATCTTGGGTTACGGCTGCAAGTAAAGCTCGTGAAATTTCAGCACCTGTTGCATCACCGCCAGCGTGCAAAATCCGATTTCGATGGTGACCACCTTCACGCGTCAATGCGATCTCACCACTTACTGCTCTATCAAAAACTGCACCTCTGGCAATTAATCGTTCAACAGCGCCAGGTCCTTCGGAAACTAAAATTCTTACCGCTTCAACATCACAAAGACCTGCTCCGGCAACAAGAGTGTCCTCTTCATGCTCAGCAGGTGAATCTCCTGGCCCAAGTGCGGCAGCAATTCCACCTTGTGCCCACTTTGTAGAACCAGCGTCAACTCGGGCTTTAGTAACTAACAGAACAGATAATCCATTTGCGCGAACTTGAAGTGCGGTGGTCAAACCCGCTATTCCAGATCCCACAACTATCACATCGGCTTTAATCGTCCACCCAGGGCTAGGTGCTAATAATTTCAATTTCCCCGCCCTTCTGGCCCGACAACAGCCGCAAAATTATCTATCAACCTGACTGAGCCTACCCAACCAGCAAGCAACAGTTGAACGGGACCTATGTGGCTTTGATCCACCTCGAGCAAACTCTTGGGATTTACTATTGCAAAATAATCCATCTTAAAATCAATTTCAGTAGCAAGTTCCGCCAGGACGCTAGATTTTATTTCGGAATAACTCTGCTTTTGACTTCCCATTTCCAGTGCTCTAGAAATCACAAGCGCAGAATTTTTCTCCTCAGGTGAGAGTCTTACATTTCGCGAAGACAGTGCTAATCCGGAAACTTCTCTAATAGTTCTACCTGAAATAATTTCTATTTCAGGGTGTACTTTTTTTGAAAATTCTTTAATTAAAAATAGTTGTTGAAAATCTTTTTCCCCAAAGATTGCATACTCTGGTTTTACAATTTCAAATAAACGATTTACAACAGTCAAGACACCATCAAAATGACCAGCGCGAGAGTGTCCTTCGTAAATTCTTCCAAGTTCACCTGCATCTATTAATTTATATTTATCAGGATAAATCTCAGAAACATCTGGTGTCCACAAAAGATCAACCCCTGCGGCTTCTGCTAATTGGATATCTTCATTTAGGGTACGGGGATATTTCGCTAAATCTTCGACAGATTCAAATTGTGTTGGATTGATGAATATGCTCATTACAACTTGTTCGGCCAGATTCTTGGCCTCTTTTACTAGGGATATATGACCTTCATGTAAAGCACCCATTGTGGGAACAAATGCAATCTTTTTTTCGCCCAGCACATTATTGGCTCTGTCGCCACTGGGTGGATATTTAAGTAGGTGTTGCATGTACTGCTCCAGTCCGCTGCTTGGGTACCAGGCTTCATCCAAAGTTTACTCGCTAAATTGCCCACTCTCCAAAAGCTGCGAAATCACACCAAACCCCGGCAAGGTAGCGGCTGGATCTATCTCTTTCCATGGTCGCAAGACGAACTCTCGCTCATGCGCACGAGGATGCGGAATTGTTAAGTCTGGAGAGTTAATAAGCATTTCATCACATTTGATTAAATCAATATCAAGAAACCGTGGACCCCATTTAACGGTATTTTCATTTCTTTCACGCCCATGTGCGCCTTCTATTGCTTGAGCCACTAATAACAACTCTTCTGGTTCCAAATTCGTCTCAATAATGATTATTGCATTTATGAAATCTGGTTGTGGTGGACCGCCAACTGGTCTGGTTTGATAAAAGGATGAAAACGCAATTACTTCACTGACTTCGTTTAATGCTTCTGCCGCAGAACTCAAAATTTCTGCGCTATTACCGAGATTTGACCCTAGTGACAAAACTGCTCTCATCTGCTTCTTTCGATTCGCACTGCTACATCCAAAATCTCGGCACCAACTGGTGCTTCGGGTTTGTGAATTACAACTATGACGGAATTTGCCTGAATAAAATTCTTGAAAATTTCTTCGCTCACGAGCTCTGCCACTTTTTCAATTAAATTTACTGGAGGTCCTGTCAAAATGTTTATAACTTTGCCCACAACAGCTGAATAATCAATTGTCTCTGATAATTCATCATTTTTTCCCGCCTTTGAAAGATCTATTCCAATCTCAAGGTCAACCGAAAACATTTGGCCATTTTTTCTTTCAAAATCACGAACACCATGAAAACCAATAGCAGAAATTCCAGTAAGAATGATTTTATCCATTACATGGCCCCGCTTTCAGAATTAGATTCATTAACTATATCAATCGCTATTTTGTGTTCCTTCACAGAATGTGTGCGTACTCCCCAGATCTTCCTCTTCGCACATAATGATGTGATTGCTATAGAAGCACCCTCCCGCTCGATCGGAGTTAGTTCCTCTCCTAAAAATCTTTTTCTAGATGCCCCAATCAGAATTGGGAAACCCAAATTAGTAAACCGCTCTAAGTTATTAACAATCTCCCAGTTATGTTCTGGCATTTTAGAAAACCCTAATCCTGGATCAAGAATTATCTGATTTTTTAGCACGCCCGAACTTTTTAAAGAGTCAACTCTTGCTAATAACTCTTTTATCACTTCTGAATTTACATCTTCATAAATAGCCTTGATTTGCATGGTGTCCGAACTTCCACGCCAATGCATTACAACGTATTTCACCCCAGTGGTTGCCACTAGGTCAGCCATCTTTGCATCTGCCAAACCACCACTCACATCATTAATTATTGTTGCTCCGGCTTTCACTGCTTCTTGAGCCACATTTGCTCTAGTTGTATCAATACTTATTGTGGTATCTGGAAAAGTTTTTGCAATCGCCTCAATAACTGGAATTGTGCGAGCTAACTCTTCGGCTTCGGTTACTCGTTCAGCCCCGGGACGGGTCGACTCTCCTCCAACATCAATGATGTCCACGCCTTCTAGAACCATCTCTTTTACGCGATTCATCGCCGCAGGAAGTGAGTTGTACATTCCGCCATCTGCAAAAGAATCAGGTGTGACGTTTAAAATTCCCATCACTAAAGTCTTCAATTTAACGACCTAGAATTAAACTAATCGCTTCCGCACGAGTTGCTGAATCACGCAAGTGTCCCCGAACAGCACTTGTTGTGGTTCGCGCTTTAGGTTTCTTTGCGCCCCGCATGGACATGCACAAATGTTCGCAATCAATTATGACGATCACTCCTGCTGGCTCAAGAATTTCAACTAAAGAATCTGCAATTTGGGTGGTTAGGCGCTCTTGCACTTGCGGACGTTTAGCAAAAAGATCTACTAAGCGAGCTAGTTTAGAAAGTCCAGTGATTCTGCCACTTTCTCCTGGTATGTAACCAATATGTGCAACTCCATGAAAGGGTGTGAGGTGATGTTCGCAGTGCGAAAATACTTCAATATCGCGAACAATTATTAATTCGCGATGCCCAGCATCAAAAGTGGTTGTTAAAACTTCCTCGGGTGAACTCCACAACCCAGCGAAATTTTCTTGCATTGCTCTGGCAACCCGTGCAGGCGTATCTCGTAATCCTTCGCGCATTGGATCTTCACCTAGTGCAATTAACAACTCTAGAACAGCAGCTTCAGCTCTTTTTTGATCATAAGGTGCTTTGGCTCTTCCTTCATGTGGTGATGTAAATGAGATTGGCGTTATTTCATCCATCGAGACTCGGTTTCTGATAAACAATTGCTGGACGATTCGAGGGTTTACGTAGAGGTGAACCAGTCCACGCTGCGCGGGCTAGTCTTGGAGTAACTTTTGCAAACAATTCTAGAATCTCTTCTTTTTCAAGAGTCTCTTTATCCATTAATGTTTTAACTAAGCCATCAAGAACATCTCTGTTGTTTTCTAATATTTCATAAGCTTCTAAGTGAGCGCTCTCAATTAAGCTTTTAACTTCTTGATCTACTATCGCCGCAACAGATTCAGAATAATCCCTCTGATGTCCATAGTTCATTCCCATAAAAGGTTCACCATCTTTACCGCCTAATTTAATGGCGCCAATTTTTTCGCTTAATCCATATTGGGTAACCATTGCTCGAGCTAATGCGCTGGCTTTTTCAATGTCATTCGCCGCACCAGTTGTCGGATCGTGGAATACCAATTCCTCTGCTGCACGTCCGCCTAATGTGTATGCCAACTCATCAAGCAACTGGGCGCGCGATTGTGAATACTTATCTTCATCTGGCAAAACCATCGTGTAACCCAATGCCCGACCGCGTGGCATGATTGTAATTTTTTGGACTGGATCGGTATTAGGAAGAGCATGAGCAACAAGAGCATGTCCACCCTCGTGATAAGCCGTTACCAATCTTTCGGTGTCACTCATCAAGCGACTAGTTTTTTGTGGGCCAGCAATTACCCGGTCTACAGATTCAGCCAATGCTTCATTAGAAATTACTTTCTCCTCTTTACGTGCAGTGAGTAACGCTGCTTCATTAACAACGTTTGCTAGATCTGCACCAGTAAAGCCTGGAGTTCTTCTAGCTAGCGCCAATAAATCTACTCCTTCAGCTAAGGGTTTATTTTTCGTATGAATATTTAAAATCTGATGACGTCCCTTTAAATCTGGGCGCTCAACTGCTATTTGTCGATCAAAACGACCTGGACGAAG
>SYCR01000012.1:0-11139 GCA_005786885.1 Actinomycetota bacterium
CCAATTCAACTTCAACCACGTTCAGGGAGTAAGAATACCTCACAAAGTTCAGGCGATTACTGAATTGAGTTAGAAACCCACTACCCCAGCAAGCAACCTTGAATTCGAGCCAAAACCACATCTTTGCCAAGTAACTCCATCGATTCAAATAATGGTGGAGAGATGGTGCTGCCTGTCGTAGCAATTCGAAGTGCAGTGAATGCGATTCTTGGTTTTAAACCTAACTCTTCAATCAAGGATGCACGTAGCACCGCTTCGATTCCCGCATGACTCCACTCATTCAAATTAGAAAGATCAGTTAGTGCTCGCTTTAGAATTAATTGCGCACTCTCATCGGCAATCTTTGGAAGTGATTCAGCCTCAACCTCAAAATTAGTCACAAATAAGAATTTCAACATCGCTGGTATCTCTGAGAGAGTAACTATCCGCTCTTGAATAATTGGAAGTGCAGCCTTAACAATATCGATTTCCTTCTCATCACCTTTTATTACTTGATCCTTGATCAAGAACGGAAGAGCACGCTTCAAGAAATCATCAAGAGTTAATTCGCGGATCTTATCTCCGTTAATTGCTTCCAGCTTTTTCATATCAAATCTGGCAGGTGATGAATTAACTCTTTCGACAGTAAATAAATCGGCAATCTCTTGCATGGTGACATTTTCACGGTCGTCACCAGGTGACCAACCAAGTAATGCTAAATAATTACAAATTGCTTCAGGCAAGAATCCCATTTCGCGATACCAGGCAATTGAAGTCTCACCATTGCGTTTTGATAACTTCGCGTTATCTTGTCCCATCACAAATGGAAGATGCGCAAAAAATGGATACTCTGATTCTGGAACACCCATCGCTTGATAAACCCGAATCTGTCTTGGAGTAGATGAAAGCAAATCTTCACCGCGAAGAACGTGAGTTACTTTCATCAAAACATCATCAACAGCAACTGCCAATGTATAGAGCGGAGATCCATCTGCACGGACTAATACGAAATCTGGAACAAAATCATGCTCGAAAGTTAATTCACCACGGATTACATCGGTAAAAGTTGTGGAACCCTCGGGCATTCGCATCCGTAACACTGGTTCGCGTCCAGCGCTTTTAAACTCAGCAACTTGATCCGCTGTTAGGTAGCGGCATTTGCCATCGTAACCTGGAGCAGTTCCGGCACTCTTTTGCGCTTCTCTGCGGGCTTCCAACTCATCTGAGGAGCAGTAGCAATGATAGGCATCGCCCTGAGCTAAAAATTTAGCAGCCCATTCGGCATAAATATCTAAACGTTGTGATTGCAGGTAAGGACCGTTTGGACCCCCAACTTCAGGGCCCTCATCCCAATTGAGTCCTAACCATTTCAAAGTATCAATTGCGGCGGCGATATATTCATCTGTTACGCGCAAACGATCGGTATCCTCGATTCGAAAAAGAAATACGCCCCCAGTGTGGCGCGCAAAGGCCCAATCAAATAGTGCAGTGCGGATATTGCCCACATGTAGATCTCCCGTTGGAGATGGGGCAAAACGAACTTTTACAGGCCGATCGTTTCTATTACTCATCGGCGCTCACTCGATTCTCACTTTTTAGATCTCTTAACAATTGGGTTACTTAATGTTCCGATACCCGCAATTGTAAGCGTAGTTACGGTACCTTCAGGCATCGGACCGATTCCTGCTGGAGTTCCAGTCAAAATTACATCCCCAGGAAGCAAGGTATAGACCTGAGTGACAAATGCAATGATTGTTGGGATATCAAAAATCATATCTGCGGTATTTCCAGATTGACGCACTTCTCCATTTACCTCTGCGGTTAAACTTAAATTACTCGTATCTAACTCAGTCTCTATCCATGGTCCAAGTGGACAAAAAGTGTCAAACCCTTTTGCGCGACTCCATTGTCCATCTACTTTTTGTAAATCTCGCGCAGTCACATCATTTGCAATTGTGTAACCAAAAATCACATCTTTTGCATTCTCTTTTTTTACATCTTTGCAAACTTTTCCAATAACAATAGCAAGTTCCACTTCATGGTCTACGCGCTCACTCATAGCCGGCCAAATAATTGCATCATCTGGGCCGATTACCGATGTATTTGGTTTAATAAATAGCACTGGCTCTTTTGGCACTTCACTATTCATCTCAGCCGCATGATCTGCATAATTTTTTCCAACACAGACAACTTTGCTTCGCGGAATAACCGGTGCCAATAGTTTTACATCTGCCAAATTTAATTTCTCGCCCGTAAATGTAATTGGCGCATATATTGGATCCCCAACCAATACTGAGATCATTTGATTTTCATCAATAACACCATAAAATGGAGATACTGAGATCTCTTTCGCTGTTGAAAATCGGGCAATTCGCATATGTGAATCTTATCTGGTCAGTTCTGTTGCGCTGCTCGTTTTCCTACTCGTTCAACGTATTCAGTAGGTTTTGATATTTCCATCTTGATCAACACTTGCAACTATGGCCGATGGTGAAATCTCGCGAACAGCCAATCGCGCCCGCGCAATAGGTTCACTTCCAAAAATAATTGCGCCTTCTATGGCGCTCGCCCCACTTGAGAGTGCCATTCCCAAGGCAAGCTCTAAAGCATCTAACGTGATTGAATCCAACTTGACGGAGGCTGCTGCATAAGTTCTGCCAGTCTCATCTCGAACAGCCGCTCCCTGTGTTGCACTTACTCGTACTGCAGTTGCTTTAGCGAGTGTTAATAACTTTTCATCTTCAGGGTTGCTAAATGTCATTTTTTGCATCGCTTACTGAATCAGATATTTCTTCGTCTACAAGTTCAAGCAAGATACTGCCGATTCGTTTACGCCGACCGACAGGCCTTTCAGCGGTATAGCGCCACTTTCCAATCGTGATTTCACTGCCTGGAATTGGCACCTGACCTAAATGCTTTCCCATCAATCCACCAATTGTGTCTACTGACTCTTTATCTTCTTCGTCGAATTCAATATCAAGCTCTCGTTCCAAATCATCTAGGTGCAATCTTGCCTGAATTCTGACTTTTTTATTTCCTTCACCAATCCACTCCAAAACTTCTTCTTCATCGTCATATTCATCAGCAATTTCGCCCACAATTTCTTCAAGAATATCTTCAATAGTAATTAGCCCTGCAGTGCCACCGTACTCATCGACCACAATGGCCAGATGGATTTGATGAGATTGCATCTCACGCAATAACTCATCAGCCATCTTATTCTCAGGAACAAAATTTGCTGGTCTCATCAAGTCTTCAACTTTTTCGGTTTGCTCGGCTTCTCTGAAATCATGAGTACGCTTAGCTAAATCCTTAATGTAAGCGATTCCAATTACTTCATCTAAATCATCCCCAATTACCGGAATCCGTGAATATCCTGACCTCAGCGCAAGAGAAAGTGCTTGACGCAAACTCTTGTCTCTCTCGATGTAAACCATCTCAGTTCGTGGAACCATCACTTCGCGCACTAACGTGTCACCCAATTCAAAAACTGAGTGAATCATTTCATGCTCATCATCCTCTACAAAACCTTGCTCGCGCGCTTGATTAACTAAATCACGAAACTCAGCTTCGGTCGTAAACGGTCCGCCCCTGAAACCTTTTCCTGGAGTGATCGCATTTCCGATCGCAATCAATAATCGTGTCACTGGAGAGAGAACTACAGCTAGGGCTCCAGCAACAATTGCGCCGGAGCGAGCCCACTTAATTGGATGCTGTCTTCCGAGCGTGCGTGGACCAACTCCTACTAATACATAGGAAACTGTTAGCATTCCTAGAACTGTCACTGATAGTGCAACACGACGATCTGTAAATGAATCAAGTGCGATTGTTGCAACAATTGCAGTGGCTGCTAGTTCGCAAGCTTTACGTACTAATAAAACCACATTTAAATATTTGGTTCGATTCAAAGTAACTTTCAACAGCCAAGCACTGCCGCGTTTTCTTGAACTAACTAATTCTTCAACTGCAATCCGAGAGATGGAATTTAGGCTTGCTTCTGTTCCTGCTAGAAATCCAGCAAAACCTAATAGCAAGACAATAATCGCGAAGCTAAAGGCGTTCATTTCGTCCAATCTTTAACTATCTTGCCTTGAAGTACAAACATTTCAGCTTCCTCTTCTGGTTCTAAGTGGTCAAAGCCCACCAGATGCAAGATTCCATGAACTAGCAAAATCCTTAATTCCTGTTCCATTCCATGGCCTGCAGTGTCGCCTTGTTTACGGGCCACATCAGGGCAGATGACTACATCCCCCAGAACTACAGGTACTTCGTCATTTTCGGAAAGTTCATTTGGTCGCAACTCATCCATGGGAAAAGATAAAACATCTGTTGGTCCTGCTTCATCCATCCACTCTTCATGAAGCCGAGTCATTTCGGCCTCGTCAACAAGAGAGATTTCTAACTCGGCTCGTTTATCAACAAGAAGTTCTTTAAGCGCAAATGCAGCTAAATCAACTAATTCAACTTCAGCACAAATAGCACCTGAACGATTATCTATCTCTATAGACACCTAGCGGTCTACGCCTCGCTTAATTTGTCTAACTTGATTGGCTTCGTCATAACGGCCGTAAGCAGCCACTATGTCGCCAACAAGTTTATGTCGAACGACATCCTCTTGAGTAAGATCCATAAATTCAAGATCGTTTACCCCATCTAAAATATCCCGAACAATTCGCAATCCTGAAGTTACTCCACTTGGCAGATCTATCTGAGTTATATCTCCAGTAATTACCATTTTAGAATTAAAACCTAGGCGAGTTAAAAACATTTTCATCTGTTCGGCAGAAGTATTTTGGGCTTCATCAAGAATAATAAATGCATCATTTAAAGTTCTGCCGCGCATATAAGCAAGCGGAGCAACCTCGATTGTTCCTGCTGTCAACAATTTAGGAATGGAATCAGGTTCGATCATGTCTTGAAGAGCGTCAAACAATGGACGCAAATAAGGATCAATCTTTTCATGTAAAGTCCCAGGAAGAAAACCTAAGCGCTCCCCTGCTTCAACCGCAGGCCTAGTGAGAATGATTCGACTAACTTCTTTACTTTGCAAGGCTGCGATAGCTTTCGCAACAGCCAAATAAGTTTTTCCAGTTCCGGCGGGTCCGATTCCAAATACGATTGTATTTTTATCAATTGCATCCACATATTTTTTCTGATTGGCAGTCTTTGGACGGATGGTGCGTCCACGCGAACTTAAAATATTTAACGAAAATACTTCTGCTGGTTTAGAATCTGAAGTAATCATCTTCATGCTTCGCTTAACTGAATCGACAGTTATGAAGCCACCAGAACGCACTACAACACTGAGTTCAAGTAATAACTTCTCTAACAAGAGAATATGAATTTGGTCTCCAGATGCAAGGACAGTTTCGCCCCTCACGGATATATCAAGATTTGGAAAAACCTTTTCGATCTCACGTAAATTTGCATCGCCTGCACCCAGCAAATTAACCATTGAGATGCCAGCTGGCAGGGCAATTGACACAGCGTTATTCGGCTCCATTAATACCAGTCTAGCCCGGAGGCCAAGTAAAGGAACGTCCACCTAATAGGTGCAAATGAGCGTGAAAAACACTCTGACCCGCTTCAGCCCCAGTATTAAAAGTTAAGCGATAGCCAGATAATCCTGCTTCTTGGGCTAGATCACCAGCTTTGGTCAGCAGTTTTGCTGCGGCTTGTGGGTCTTTCTGGGCCACTTCAGCACCGTTTTCATAATGTTTTTTTGGTATCAACAGAAGGTGTGTTGGGGCTTGTGGGGCGATATCAGCAATCACAAAAATATCTTGATCCTCAAATAATTTTGGTACCGGGATTTCACTTTTAGAAAATTTACAAAATAAACAATCTTTTTCGCTCAACTAACAATCACCTCCTTCTTCTTTTTCACCTTACTACCACTTTCCTGTTCGGGACATTACAACGGATGCGGCAGCAGCGCCGGCATTTGCAGCACGCAACACGCTCTCTCCAAGACGAACTATTTTTGCGCCAGCAGCGACAAAAGTATTAACTTCAATTTCACTCAATCCACCTTCTGGACCAACAATCAAAATCACATCTGCATCTTTGTTTATTTCAATCTGAGAGAGTCGGCTTTCGGCTGATTCATGCAATACAAAGATATTTTGTGAATTTTTAATTTTTGAGATCAAGCTTTCAGTTGAATAAGCATTAGAGATTATCGGAATTCTCACTCTGCGAGATTGTCTTGAACTTTCCCGTGTAGTACTTTGCCACTTACTTAAACTCTTATCATCAATCTTTCCAATACTGTGCTGACTTTGCCAAGGAATAATTTCATCAGCTCCAACTTGTGTTAAGAAATCTACCGCTTCTTTATTTGCATCACTTTTTAGAATTGCCTGAACCACAATGACTCGTTGTTTAGGAGCGTGCTCGAATCCACGATCAGAGATTTCAACTATAAAACTCTTCTTGCTGATTTGGCTAACTTTGCCTATACCCCAACTTCCTACACCATCACTGATTTTTACTTCTTCTGATTGCTTTAACCTAAGGACATTAACTCCATGGTGTGCTTCATCTCCACCAACTTCAATTTGATTCGCTGAAAAATCAGTTCCCTCTGCTACAAAAAAAGTAGATAGCATCAACGGCCAAGTGCATCTTTAAGGCGGCCAAATAAACCATTTTCACGGTTATCTACTTTTGCACTTTCAGCTGTATCTCCACGTAAATTCGCGAAGTTACGAAGTAATTCCTCTTCAGCCTTATTTAACTTGGTTGGGATTACTACCTCTACATGCACAAATAGCTCACCACGCTGAGAACTTCGCAACTTAGTCACTCCGCGGTTCTTAATTGGAATTACAGTGCCACTTTGAGTGCCAGCCTTGATATCAACTTTGCTTTCACCATCTAGCGTCTCAATACTCACTGTTGCGCCAAGGACCGCACTTGTCATGGGAATTGTTAGTGCCATATGCAAATCATCACCACTGCGGACTAAATATTCGTGTGGTCTCTCAACAATTTCAACATATAGATCTCCTGCTGGTCCGCCGCCAGGTCCAACTTCTCCCTGGCCGCTCATCTGAATTCGATTTCCAGTTTCAACACCAGCTGGAATCTGCACATTTAATGTTCTGCGTGATCGCACTCTTCCATCTCCCGCGCATTCACGGCATGGATCGGTGATGACACTTCCAAACCCTTGGCAGTTGGCGCATGGCCTGGAACTCATGACCTGTCCAAGAACTGATCGCGTTACTTGTTGAACTTCTCCGCGACCTTGGCAGATATGACATTGAGTTGGTTGCGCTGAACCTGAGGATCCAGATCCCGTGCATTTCGTACAAACTAATGCAGTTTCAACTGTGATCTCACGGTCACTTCCAAAAGTTGCTTCCATCAAATCAATTTCAATTCGAATTAACGCATCTTGACCTCTGCGCACTCGTGGGCGAGGACCTCTTGAACCACCACCGCCGAAAAAGGCATCCATGATGTCACCAAAACCAAATCCACCACCGCCACCGCCAAAATTAAAGCCCTGTCCCCCGCGGTCAAAATTAGAACGCTTATCTGGATCGCTTAAAACTTCATACGCTTCAGTTACTTCCTTAAATCGATTTTGCGCAACTGGATCTGGATTGATATCTGGATGCAATTCACGAGCAAGTTTGCGATATGCACGTTTGATCTCATCACTTGATGCATTTCTTTCCACACCAAGCACATCGTAGAAATCAGCCATTAAAATCCTTCTTCTAGGAAGCGACTTACATATCTAGCGACTGCGCTTACCGCACTCATTGATCCAGAGTAATCCATTCGAGTTGGCCCAATAATTCCTAAGTTAGCTACTCGCTCTCCTTCAGGCCCATATCCTGATGTAACAATGCTCGTTGATTGAAGATTGGTGTTGTCTTGTTCGTGGCCAATTTTAACTTTAGTTCCATCTGCTGTTTCGCCAAGTAGATGTAGTAATACAACTTGTTCTTCCAGTGCTTCCAGAATCGGATGAAAGCTAGTTGGGAAATCACTTGGGATTCGTGCCAAATTTGCAGTACCCGAAACTATTACTTTTTCTTCACTTCTTTCGATTGTCATTTCAAGAATTACATTAACGGCTGAGGTGACGTTTGTTCGCTCGGTAGGTTCAAATTTTTCAGTAAAACTCTTTAACGTGTTTGGTATTAAATTTAATTTCTCTCCAGCACAAAGTAAATTAAGTTGACTTCGGAGTTTTGCAACATGTGCTTCGCTCATTTGGTTAGCTAATTCAACAATTCGCTGTTCTACCCGTCCGGTATCTGTGATTAAAACAATCATTAGGCGCATTGGAGTCAAAGGTAAAATCTCGATATGTCTGACTGCAGATTTTGAAAGAGATGGATATTGAACAATTGCTACCTGCTTTGTAACTTGAGCAAGTAAACGGACGGTTCGATTAACTACATCATCAAGATCTACTGCTCCTTCTAAGAAGTGATCGATTGCCCGACGCTCAGGTGCAGACAATGGTTTCACCGTAGAAATGCGATCAACAAAAACTCGATATCCAAGATCGGTTGGTATTCGCCCGGCACTTGTATGTGGCTGAGAAATCAAGCCCTCTTCTTCAAGAAGTGCCATCTCATTGCGAATTGTTGCCGGTGAAATTCCTAAAGAGTGTCGGGCAGCTAAAACTTTTGAGCCAACAGGTTCATTTGTGGCAACGTAATCATCAACGATCGCTCGTAATATCTCGAGGCGGCGATCGGCGATCATCAAAAGCTCCTAGATTTAAAAGGCTAAGCAAGTTAAGTATTGGCACTTAACTCGGTCGAGTGCCAAATTTACCCCCTAAATAGTGACTAGGGCGATCGAAAGTGCGGTCAAAAGTACAAATGCCGGCAGGGCGGTGGATCCTTTGCCGGCCCGGAAGTGAACCCCAACGGCTCCAGCCATCACAAACCACAGCCCCACCAAAGCTAACCAGCCAATAGCGGTGACTCTAATTCCAAGCAAAATTCCGAAAGCACCCAGCACCTCGAAGATTCCGATGACCCGGGCAAGTGAATCTTTAACCCCAACATCACGTGTTCCGGATAGCCCTTTCTCATTTCCACTGGCTTTTGATACTCCAGCTAGAAAGAAAATAATTGCCAAAATGATCGAAAGTACTAAGTTGAAAGTTTCCATAAATAGAGAATACTCCATCGACTTTTAGGATCACTGCTTATTTGTGCTAATTGTCTAATGATCTAACTATTTGATCTGCGAGCAAACGGCCCGATATCGACAATTTAAGTTCCCCTGATTGCCATGCCTTCTCATCTAAGTGGCCTTGAGCAAGATAAGAATTCAGAATTACCAATTCGGTCTCAGTGAAAAAATCTAGTGGTAAACCAGAAGAGAGTCGGATCCGCAACAAAATCTCTTCAAACCGCATCTGCTCTTTTGTAAGAACTTCATTTTCCAACATCGGTGATTCACCGCTACTAACTTTCGAAATATATGTCGTGGGATGTTTTACATTCCACCATCTGACTCCCTGCACATGCGAGTGCGCACCAGCACCGATTCCCCACCAATCATTACTGTGCCAGTAAGCAATGTTGTGACGCGCTTTCCCACCAGTTAATGACCAATTACTAACCTCATACCAATCCATACCGGCTTTTGTGGCCAACTCATCCACCAATAAATATTTGTCCGCACTTTCATCATCTGGTGGCATGACTACATCACCGCGTCGAACTTGCGCGCCCAACTTGGTGCCCTCTTCAACGATCAATGCATACGCACTTAAGTGATCAATCGGAAGAGATAAGGCAGCAGTAACGCTTTCTTTCCAATCTTCAATTGACTCGCCTGGTACTCCGTAAATCAAATCAAGAGATACATGTTCGAACCCAGCTTCTATAGCCTCATTAACAACTTCGCTAACGCGAGCCGGATTGTGTGTTCGATCCAATGTTGCTAAAACGTGGGTTTTGGCAGATTGCATTCCAAAAGAAACTCTATTCATGCCTGCTGTTCTTAAGTTCTTTAAATCAACAGCGTTTACTGAATCTGGATTAGCTTCTGTTGTTATTTCAATATTTTCGGAAAAGCCAAATTTTTCTCTTAATTCATCAAGTATGCGTGCTAAATCAGCAGCTGGAAGTAATGTCGGGGTACCTCCACCGAAAAAGACAGTCTCGATTGGGCGCACCTGATTTTTGTCATTGAAAAAAGCAAAAGCCTGATTAATCTCAATAATTGCTGCATCTACATACCCTTGTGAAACTTTAGCAACGCTAGCTTCGCCTTCTTTTAATTCACTCGGGGTGTACGTGTTGAAATCACAATAACCACATCTTCTTATGCAATATGGAATATGAATATAAAAAGATAACGGCTTTAAGTAATTCTTTTCCACTATTACTTCTTGGCCTTGGCTTTATCTACCTCTTCATTTGTCGAAAGAGCAGCAATAAATGCTTCTTGAGGAACTTCAACGCGGCCAACCATCTTCATACGCTTCTTTCCTTCTTTTTGCTTTTCTAGAAGTTTGCGCTTACGACTGATATCTCCACCGTAACATTTCGCCAATACGTCTTTACGCATAGCGCGGATACTTTCGCGAGCAATGATTCTGGATCCAACAGCAGCCTGAATTGGAACCTCAAATTGTTGACGGGGAATCAACTCTCTTAATTTTCCAGTCATCATTACGCCGTATGCATACGCTTTATCGCGGTGCACAATTGCACTGAATGCATCAACAGCTTCGCCTTGTAACAAAATATCAACTTTTACAAGTTCACCTGGTGCTTCACCAATTGGTTCGTAATCGAGTGAGGCATAGCCACGAGTTTTAGATTTCAAACTATCGAAAAAGTCAAATACAATCTCACCAAGTGGAAGTGTATAACGAATCTCGACTCGGTCCTCAGACAAGTAATCCATGCCTTGTAGGACACCGCGTCTAGTTTGGCAAAGTTCCATAATGGCTCCGATAAATTCACTTGGCGCCAAAATAGTTGCGCGCACAATTGGTTCACGTACTTCATCAATTTTTGTCATCGGGAATTCACTTGGATTAGTAACTTTAACAATCGTTCCATCATCGAGTGTTAAGTTGTATACCACGTTTGGTGCAGTGGAGATTAGATCAAGTCCTGCTTCACGTTCTAACCGTTCGCGAACAATCTCCATATGTAGCAATCC
>SYCR01000060.1:0-24215 GCA_005786885.1 Actinomycetota bacterium
GCAAGCGCTGAATTATCGAGCGAGTGGTCTTTTGCGGTTTCAATAAATCCAACATCTTCGGCAACTTTTTCTAACCCATCTGGAGAGGAGGAGGCGTAGAAAGAAACAATTCCAGCGAGCCCAATCGTGACTAACAAAAATACTAAATAAAACTTTTTATTACTTTGTTCAATCATGATTTAGCACCTTTCGTGGAAATTTTATTTGCTCCATAGACTAAATCTTTTCGAGTTGAAATCACTGCAGAGATGGTTAGAAAGGTGATAATCGCTTCACCAACACCTATTAAAAAATGAGTTCCAACCATCGCTCCAAGAACTGTGGTGGTTGAATAAGTTGCAACTCCACCGATCCAATATTGAAATACAAATGCAGAAGCAGCGGCTGGGACTGAGATAAAGGCAGCGATCGAACCGGCAATCACTACGCTGGTTTTCTGTGAGCCAAATTTGGCAAGTATTTTGTAAATCAAAACAAAGATTGCGTAGCTAACCCATACGCCGACAAAGCCCATGTTGAAAATATTTAACCCAAGTGCAGTGAGCCCGCCGTCTGCAAAAAGTAAGGCTTGGATAAGTAAAACCACAGTTAAAGCCAGCGTTGCCGCGTAGGGACCAACTAGGACCACCGCAAGTGCGCCGCCAAGGAGGTGGCCTGAGGTGCCGGCCGCCACTGGGAAATTAAGCATCTGCACTGCAAAGATGAAGACGGCGACTAACCCAATTAGAGGTGCGGAGCGCTCATCTAACTTGTTTTTAGCTGATTTCAGGGTGACCGCTAATCCGGCCATGGTCAGCAAGGCTGTTCCGGCAGAGGTCGGAATATCGATAAAGCCGTCAGGGATGTGCACCCTTCAATGTTAATGCAAATCATTTGCATCTGCACTCCCAAAACCGAGGCTTTTAGCAGTGCCCTACATGGGTCACAGTAAGTTTGCCCCATGGCAATAGGGAATTCCGGGGACTTAGGGGCATTTAGCGACTTACCAGCCGTCCTTGGTTTCGCCCCTCCAAGTGAACCTCAGATAAATACTGCTCAACTGCTTTCGCATTTAGGAAAGTTGCCAAAATTTCCGACAGATTTTCAAATCCTCCGTGGGAAAAAATGGGATCACGAAGGTGTCACCATTTCCGAGGTTAGTTGGAATGTTGGATGGGGACCACGGACGCAGGCTTATCTATTAACTCCAGAAGGAGTAACGACCCCGCTTCCTGGAGCGCTATTTCTGCATAGCCATGATGATGTAAAAGAGTTTGGAAAAGAAAAATTAGTCGCAGGTGGGGCCGAACTTCCAGAACATTTGCAATGGGTGAAACGTGATCATTATGGAAATCAAGCACCTGCAAATGAATTGGCAAAACGCGGCTTTGCAGTTTTAGCATTTGATGCATTTATGTGGGGATCACGTCGATTCCCTGAAGAAGTTATGCCTAACCGGCTAAAAGAAGTTTTGGGTTCAGATGAGTATGAACTTTTGTCGGTAATGCATGAGTCAATGGCCCTGTCTAAATATTTAAGTTTGTTCGGCGCAACACTTGCAGGGTTGCTGAACTTCGATGATCGAGTTGCCCTTGCAGTCGCACACACCCTTCCTGAATTCACTGATTCAATTTCGGCCGTTGGACTTTCTGGGGGAGGGTGTCGCGCTATTTATTTGCATGCTACAACTTCAGCCGATCAGTTGCGAGCAACAGTCTCAGTAGGTGCTATGGCAACTTATGAATCAATGTTGGCATCACATATCGCTCCGCACTCATGGATGTTCTTTCCTGACGATTTGGCAGCAGTAACAGATTGGCCAGGAGTCGCATTAATTGGTGCACCTAAACCTTTGTATGTTCAATACTGCGGCAATGATCAACTTTTTACTCCAGCGGGGATGAAAGAGGCTGATAAAAATATCTCAAATCATTACGCAAAGATATCGGCCGAGTATCGCGGCGATTTCTATCCAGTCCGCCATTCATTTACTGACCAGATGCAAAAAGATGCATTTGATTGGATGAAAAACCATGAATAAAAATCGCTTTTTAGGTAGCGACATATTAGCCCGTGAAATTTACGAGGTGATGAGCGAGTTCCCAATTTTGTCCCCGCACGGTCATGTTGATCCCAGAATCCTTTTGGAAAATACCGCCTTTAAAAATCCAGTTGAATTACTTATCACCCCTGACCACTACGTGACTCGCATGCTCTTTAGTCAGGGAGTTCCGTATGAAGCAATTTCAATTCCTCATGCAGATGGATCTCGTTCTGATGTCGATCCACGTGACGTGTGGCGAATTTTTGCCCAAAATTGGCACGCATTTAGATCAACTCCATCCCGAATCTGGATTGAAGAGATTTTCTATACTTTGTTCAAAATTGATGAGCCGTTAACAATCGACCGAGCAGATTATTTCTTTGATTCCATTAATGAACAGTTACATACTTCTGAATTTTTGCCACAAACATTATTTCAAAAATTTAACATAGAGGTATTGGCGACCACAGATGCAACTTCGGATTCCCTGAGTACTCATCTCGAGTTAGCCAAGTTAAACATCGGTGGGAGAGTGATTCCAACCTTTAGGCCTGATGATGTTTCAGATCCGTGGCGGCCAGGTTGGAAAACAGCTGTTGCTGAATTAGCAAAAGTTAGCGGTGAAGATTGCGCCACTTTTGTCTCTTATCGCAACGCATTAAGGAACCGACGTGATCATTTTAAGCGTCACGGTGCGACCGCTACCGATCATGGCGTAGTAAATTGCGAAACGCTGATTTTAGATGGCAAAGAACAAGAAAAACTCTTTGCGGTGATTTCTAGTGGAAAATTCTCACAAGAAGATGCCAATCAATTTAGAGCGATGATGTTGGTTGAACATGCCCGCATGGCTGCAGATGACGGATTGGTGATGCAGATTCACCCAGGTTCATCTCGTAACCATAACCATGAAATTGCCAAGACATATGGTGCAGATCGCGGATTTGATATTCCAGTTGCCACTAATTATGTCCGTGAATTACAACCACTTCTAAATGATGTCGGATTGCATCCTAATTTCAGAGCTGTCTTATTCACGTTGGATGAAAGTACCTACTCTCGTGAATTGGCTCCACTTGCTGGCGCATATCCATCGTTGCGATTGGGTCCACCTTGGTGGTTTCATGACTCCTTAAATGGAATGCAAAGATGGCGAGATAGCGTTACTGAAACTGCCGGTTTTTATAACACTGTTGGATTTATTGATGACACCCGAGCATTTGCATCAATTCCAGTTCGCCATGATGTTGCCCGCAGATTTGATGCTGCTTATTTAGCAAATGAAGTTAGTCGACATCGGTTGAGTAAATCAGATGCCCTAGAAGTAGCCGCTGATATCGCGTACAACCTTTCAAAAGAATATTTCAAACTCTAATGGCGCAATTAAATCTCGAGAATTACTTATCCCATAAATCTGCTAACCCCCCTACCTATGATTTGAGCCAAGTAAAGATTGGTGTCATACATATGGGGTTAAGTGCTTTTCATAGAGGACATCAAGGCCTCTTCTTCGAAAGAGTATTAAGAGGCGGGAATCTAAATTTTGGAGTTGCTGGAGTTACCCAAAGAAGTAGTGATGTGGCTGATGTTATGAACACTCAGGATTGTCTATATACGATAAATGAACGTGAGGGCGCTGGTTTTGCGCCAATCATCGTAGGTGCGATCCGCAAAGCAGTATTTTTCCCGCAGGCGAGACAAGAATTGCGAGAAATAGCGCGAAGTGAAAATCTCAAATTGATCACTTTAACTGTGAGCGAAAAAGCGTATCAATGCAACTCCGACCGAAATGGAATAAATCTATCCTCCACAGAAGTTCAAGCAGATATCGCAGATGTTAATTCTTTACTTACATTCCCAGCTAGGTTGTTAGATTTACTGGTAGCCAGATTTGAAAGCGGTTTGCCAGGAGTCGCTGTAATCTCTTGCGATAACTTGCCAACAAATGGAGACATCACAAGAGCCGTTGTAGTTGATTTGGCCAATAGACAGAAACGCTCTCCTGATTTCTTTAATTGGTTGAAATCAGAGATTAGATTTCCGAATTCAATGGTAGATCGCGCAGTTCCAGCGATTACGCAGGATTCCATAGATGAGTTTTATCAAAGTTATGGTTATGAAGACCGGTCGCTAATTACTGCAGAGCCATATTTAGAGTGGGTAATTGAAAATGACCCAATAAGTGAGCACCTAGCCCCTGCAGGAGCAAGATTTGTAGAAAAAGTTGCGCCTTATGAAGCCATGAAGATCCGGGTATTTAATGGCGCTCACTCTGCGCTGGCATATATCTGTCAATTAGCCGAGATTGAATATGTAGCCGAAGGAGTAGTCGATCCGGTAATTGGGGATTTCATCAAGAATTTCCAAGAGAACGAAGCCGGTAAGTCATTTGTTGCACCTGCTGATCTAGATCCCATCGAATACGCGAGAGTGATTCGTAAACGAGTTAGCAACTATGCGCTATTACATAAGAGTCTGCAGATTGCCATGGATGGCTCTCAGAAGTTACCCCAAAGAATCTTTGCATCAGCAAATGATTTAGTTAAATTGGGATTAGAAACTAATCACATCACCTTAGTTATTGCGGCATGGTTGAGATTTTTGGAAGTTAATGAAAAAGTAAATGATCCACTAGCGGACTCATTGCAAAAATTAGTTCGCAACCCAGATGCTTTGCAAAGTGTCACCAATACATTGAATTTTGAAGGACTCGCGACAAAAGTCAACCCTCAATTATTTCTGCAGATTGCCAATTGGTTGGAAGAGTTAAGAGTGAAGCCAGTTAGACAAGTTCTACAAATCTTAAAGAGTTGATCCGTATAACCTGGAAAGATTAAATTCATGGTGCTTTCCAATCTCAGCCTTTGTTAATTGCCCATTAGCAACTTTCACTATCTCATCAAAAATAATCTGACCAACTTCTTCAAGTGTTTGCGTGCCATCTGAAATGGTTCCAGCGTTAATATCGATTAGATCAGTGAGCACTAGACCCATTTCACTATTAGTGGCGACTTTAATTGTTGGGATGACTGCTGATCCAGTGGGCGTTCCGCGACCGGTGGTAAATACCGTGATATTCACATCAGCAGCAGCAAATCCAGTTAGCTGTTCAATGTCATGGCCGGGTGTATCCATAAAGTACAAACCTGGCGCGGTCGGGCGATCGGCATATTCGAGCACTCCCGTAAATGGTGCGTTACCGGCTTTCTTGGCGGCGCCTAAAGATTTCTCTTCTAAAGTAGATAAACCACCTTCAATGTTTCCACGAGATGGTTGTGCTCCACGAATATCGATACCTTCATAATTAATTGAACGCTCGTATCTTGCAACAACTTCAATTATTTGGGCACCTACTTTTGGATCTAAGGCGCGAGCGGCTAAGAGATGCTCAGCACCCAGAATCTCCATGGTTTCAGCCAGGATTGATGTGGCCCCATATTCAACAAGTCGATCGCTGGCAACACCGAGAGCAGGGTTTGCAGTAATACCGGAGTACGCATCAGATCCGCCGCACTCAAGTCCAAGAACAACTGCACTCCAAGGAGCAGGGGTTCTACTTTGCGCTGCTGCTTGTTCAGCTAATTCAGTTGCTTTTTCCAGAGCATTGGTTACTAACTTAAACATTGATCCAGCATCAGATAATTTAATTTCAACAAGGGGAGTAGGGCTGAATTTTCTAGCGCGCTCAATAATTCCACTTTCTACTTCGGTTCCAATAGTCAAGGCAACTGTTGTGAAAATGTTTGGGTTTCCAGCAAATCCAGCAAATGTTTTTGTGATTCGCTCAAAATCCTTATCGATTTCCCCCGACCAGTCGTGACTAATCGCTACAGCACCAGATGTTGCTTCGGCGATATCCCGGGCAGCAGTTGAGAGCGCTTGGTGAAGTGGCAAAATTAAAATGTGGTTTCTAAATCCCCATCTTCCATCAGGACGAGGGTAACCAAAAAGCGGAGATAGAGAGTTACTCATCAGACGCTGCGAACCAATCTTGGAACCAGGATTTCACCAGATTGATTTTGCTCACTAATTGTTTTTGTGTGGTCGGCAGTTGAAATTATCTTCTCGAGCATCTCTTTGGCCGTTGCATCGGATTGAAGATCAAACTCAGTTGAAATCGCTTGGTGAAGTGGGCTATTGCTCGCCACATTTAACACTGGAATTAATGGGAAGCCTGAAGGTGGTTGATTTCCATCTGGGAATGAGATTATTAAATGTACTTTCTGGGACATCAACATTGAGAAATGTTTAGCAGATCCACCTGCTTCGCTAATGATCACATATTTAATTCCTGTGTGAGTCAACTCAGTTAGTAATGGTTCAATCTCAACATCACGCGATAATTCAATTCCAACGACCAACTCTTCAAGTGGGTATGGGAAATGGCTATAAGTTAAAGCGAGTTCACGAGCTGCGGCGGCTCCGTTTGCAACGGTTCCTTCGACGCCACCACTTTCTTGAATCACCAGATACTCAGTAGATTTTGTTAATTTGGTTATTTTCTCACTTAATTCATTTCCTTGAGTTGTTTCACAACCTAACCCAACGACAAGCACAGATCCCACATTCGGGTGTGAGGCGAGTGCGATAAAAAAGTCATCAATTCCGGAAACATCTACTCCGATAATTGCGCAACCATGCTGATGTGCAAAAGTTATGCCGCCGACTTCTTGTGCAATTCTGCGCGAAACTACAGTTGAACAAACAACAGATGGCAAAATCAATTGGTGATGGCGAATACCTACGCCACGTCCTTCATGTTGGAATCCCCAAATCTCAGGAAGGCTCATGCATTTTCCGTTGATAGTCGATCGCCCAAAACATTATGGGTATGTACATGCGAACCGGTTACAATACTTTTCGTTGCGTGACCCATTCGTTCGCCATATTTGATAATCCCATCACCTTTGGCGATATCTGCTGTAGCAATTTTGTGGCCGCGGGGGATAGCCTCAACTGCCCTGACTTCACGGCCATCTTGTGAAATTTTCTCACCAACATTGATATCTGCTAAGCAGACCGCAATATTGTCTTTTGGGTTTAGGAATAAAATTTTCCGCTGGCCCGCTGGTGAACTCACAGGTCGCATTCTATGTAAATTCTCTGCTAGATTTTCCTCTAGGTCATGAGTGTCAGCATCAAGCCCCGGCTCGCTGAACGGCAACCCTCCACCGCGGTGGGGTGCTCCGGGTGAGGACCTGGCCAGAAATGGCAAGCGCGGACTAAGGCAACTTCCCTCTAATACGCCGAGGTCCGGTCCATAAACGTCACACGGGCGGTTATGAAAACCGAAAGGGTATGGAATGAAAATCAGAAAAATAATCGCCATTTCTGCAGCAACAGTTTTGGCGTTGACACTAGGTGCTTGTTCTTCAGCAAGCGAAGAGGCAGTCGTAGAAAGTTCGGCATCAGCTGGTTGCACCCCAGATTCATTGGCAACATTAACTCCAGGAACTTTAACAATTGCAACTGGTGAACCTGCTTATGAGCCTTGGGTATTAAATGACAAGCCAGAAGCTGGCGAAGGATTTGAAGCAGCAGTGGCTTACGCCGTTGCAACACAATTGGGTTATGACAATTCAAAAGTTAACTGGGTTCGTACCACCTTTGATTCAGCAATTGCACCTGGACCAAAAACTTTTGATTTCAACATTCAGCAATACTCAATCACCGAAGAACGTGCCAAGGTGGTTGACTTCTCAAGCCCATACTACAAATCAAATCAATCAATCGTTTCTTTCAAGGGAAGCAAAATTGATGGCGTAACTTCTATTGCTGGTTTGAAAGATGCAAAACTTGGTGCAGCAGTTGCCTCAACATCGCTAGATGCAATTGAGAACCAACTTGGATTAAAAGCTCAGGTATTCAATGACAATGCCGCTGCAGTTGCTGCATTGAAGAACGGTCAGATCGATGGACTTGTAGTGGATCTGCCAACCGCTTTCTATCTTTCAGCAGTAGAAGTGCCAAATGGCATCATTGTTGGACAGATCGAAAACAGCGATTCAAATGATGCTGGCGCTGGATTGCTTTTGGCAAAAGACAGTGCAATAACCGCATGTGTTACTGGTGCCGTTGATGCAATTCGTGATAGTGGCGAGTTGAAAGCAATTGAAGAGAAATGGCTAACAGTTGGAGCCGGAGCACCGGTTCTAAAGTAGTAGCTGGTTAAGAATAGATATGAGTACATCAGAGCAGGGCGCGGTCTTCGAAAACGGAGGTCGCGCTTCTGCTTTTTCAAAAAATTGGGAACCAAGCGCTCTTGAAATAGCGCGAAGAAAAGTACGCAAAAAACAAAATCAAAGAAACACCCTGATAGCTATTTTCTCAACGGTATTAGTTCTAGGCACCTTAATCACTTTGTTAGTGACATCCCCTGGGTGGAAATCACTTATAGATACTTTTTTTGCTTGGGCATATGGCGTTGAGGTTTTGCCTAAAATAATCTTAGGTTTCAGTACAAATGTGTTGCTTACTGTGATTGCTTCAACTTGTGTGGCGGCATTAGGAATGATCATCGCGTTAACCAGAACTTCTAGGTCCCCAGGGCTGTTACCTTTTAGAATTTTAGCGACAGTCTATGTTGATATTTTCCGTGGCATTCCAATGCTTTTAGTAATTCTCCTAGTGGGATTCGGAATTCCCGCCTTGCGTATAAACGGCCTAACAAACAATGTTTTAATTTTAGGAACAGTTGCGGTGATCATTACCTATTCGGCATATGTCGCTGAAGTTTTGCGTAGTGGAATTTTAACGGTACATCCAAGTCAAAGAGCAGCGGCCAGATCACTTGGATTGTCACATTTTCAGACACTTAGATTTGTGGTTTTGCCTCAAGCCCTGCGGCGGGTAACACCACCACTATTAAATGATTTAGTCTCGCTGATTAAAGATACAGGCTTAGTTTCAATTCTTGGCGTGACAGATGCGATTCGAGCAGCACAAATTGCGAGTAGTCGGAGTTTTAATTACACCCCATATGTAATGGCAGCAATCATTTTTCTTTTGATCACAATTCCGCTGACAAGGTTTACCGATCGGACTATTAGACGTTCAATCGAAAAGCAGAATGCTCAGGGCTTAGCATGAGTACCCCAGTACTTGAAATTAGCAATTTACGTAAATCTTTTGGTGATGAAGTTGTTTTGCAAGATATTTCACTTAGTGTGCCAGTTCATACGGCAACTGTCTTTATTGGAGCCTCAGGCTCCGGCAAATCCACATTACTTCGCTGTATAAATCTGCTCGATGGAGTCGACGACGGGGTAATTAAATTAGATGGTGAGGATATAACTGATCCCACAGTTAAAAGTGATCAAGTACGTCGAAAATTAGGAATGGTATTTCAAGCGTTTAATCTTTTCCCGCACATGACCGTCAGGCAAAATATTACTGTGGCTCCAATAAAAGTACATGGACTCTCTAAAGATGAAGCCAACGCTCGGGCTGATGAATTACTTGTTCGGTTTGGGCTCAAGGAAAAAGCCGATCAATACCCAGATCGGTTGAGTGGTGGTCAACAGCAAAGGGTCGCAATCATTAGGTCAATCGCCTTACGCCCTCGGCTGTTATTGCTAGATGAGATCACCTCTGCCCTTGATCCGGTGCTGGTTAATGAAGTCCTAAGCACTGTCCGAGATTTGAAAAACGATGGAATGACCATGGTTTTAGCAACCCACGAGATGGGGTTTGCCAAGCAAGTAGCAGATGAAGTTTGTTATTTAGAAGCCGGACAGATCGTTGAGCGCGGAAGTGCAGCGCAAATTATTGAAGAACCACAAGATAAGCGAACTCGTGATTTTCTCAAGCGCGTGCATGAAGCTGGCCGGCTTTAAGGATGTCGTTGCAAAATTTTGAAATTATCAGCGGGAACTCGGAATCGAAAGTAATTTTGCATGTGCCGCACTCGGCAATCTTCATTCCTGATTATGTACGTAACAGTATTTTACTTACAGATGAAGAGTTAAAAGCCGAATTAGATGAAATGACCGATACTTTAACCAAAGAGATTGCGCTCAAGGCTGCAGAGATTAGTGGAAAAAAGCCCTGGCTATTTATAAATAAATTTTCGCGATTGGTAATTGATCCAGAACGTTTCCCAGATGAACGTGAAGCAATGAATGCGGTTGGAATGGGTGCGGTTTACCAAAAGACCTCAATCGGCACACAGTTGCGCAAACCAGACTCAGTAGCAGAAAAACAATTGCTTGATGCGTATTTCCACCCATACTCCGAATCATTAAGTGATTTGGTGGCGCAAAGATTCGCCGCTTTGGGAGAAGTAACTATGGTTGATGTGCATTCTTATCGATTAAATCAGCATCCAAACGCGATTAATCATGGCCAACTACGCCCACCAATATGCATCGGTGCAGATTCTTTTCACACTCCTAAATGGTTAATTGAGGCAGCACAATCAGCATTCTCGATTATCGGAGAGAACTACATAAACCAGCCATACTCAGGCACTTATGTTCCTCTTTCTTTTTATGAAAAGGAATCAAAAATAACTTCAGTGATGATGGAGACGCGAGCCGATACTTTCTTAAGTGAAGAACTTGCACCGCATGATGGGTTTGAAAGAGTTGTGAAAGCACTAGCAAATTTGGTGGATTTAATTCAGCTGCACTAAAACTCGCTCGCCCCATTTTTGAAGGACTGGTTTCCAAGTTGCCACTAAGGCTTCTTCAGCGTCATGTATCTCTGTGGATACGTCAGAGCGTCCAGAACTCTTGAAGGCGTTGTCTGCGTGGATTTCCCACTCATGAACTAAATCACCATCAACTTCAGGGTGGAATTGAACGGCATAAGTATTTGCACCAATTCGATAAACCTGGTTTGGACAAAGTTCAGATGAGGCAAGAACAGTTGCCACACTTGGTAATTTTGAAACAAGATCTTCATGCCATTGCGTAACAGGGACGGGAAATAGTTTTGTGGCAGATTCAAATACTGGGTCATGTTGGGCAATTTCATTAAAAGTTATTGAATGCAAACCAATTTCACTTGTATCAGCGCGCGTTACTTCACCATCAGTTGCGGCCGCTAATAATTGTGCTCCTAGACAGATAGCAAATATTGGAATATCTCGTTGGATGGCATCGGCTAATAAAGCTCTTTCCGCAGGTAGCCATGGGGCAACTTCGTCATCGGTTGCACTCATTGAGCCACCCATCGGGATTACAGCGCAAATTCCGTTTGGCACGACATGGGGAACTTCTGCACCACTAAAGGCCGTGATCACTTGGATTTCAAATCCAATTTCTTCAAGCCACTGACCTACTAAGTGCGGAGGGTCTTGTTTGCCATTTTGGATTGCCAAAATTTTGGGGAGTTTGTTATTCGAACTCATTTGGGAATCTTACTAAAACCTGCCCATTTACGAGTCAGTTAAATCCTGAGCCAATCGGCGTAGAGATTCACGAACCACTTCACCATCAGATGTGCGCCAAAGTGGCGGCATCGTATTTAACAAAATTGCACCATAGCGTTTGGTCGTAATTCGAGAATCTAGAATTGCAACAACGCCACGATCATCTACACCACGAATTAACCGACCAGTTCCTTGTGCCAGCAACAGCGCGGCACGGGGGAGTGAAACTTGCATAAATCCGCTTCCTCCAGTGCTGTCTACCTGTGCAGCACGAGCTGCCATAACCGGTTCATCAGGGCGGGGGAATGGAATGCGATCGATGGCAACCAAAATACAAGATCTACCTGGCACATCCACGCCTTGCCACAATGAAATTGTTCCCAACAAAATCGAGGTTTCATCTGCGGCAAATTTCTCAACTAGCGGTCCAACCGCATCACCGCGTTTTTGAGAAATAATTTTAATTGGCAAATCATGCAACGCTTTATGTAAATACTCTTGCGCACTTTCCAATGCTCTCCAAGAGGAGAAAAGTGCCAATGTTCTTCCGCCGGCCGCTTTAATCAATTCACCTAGTTCCACAAATGCATCAATACTGACTGCTTCTCGGGAAGGTTCTGGCAAACCACGTGGGAGGTAGAGCATTCCTTGGTTAGCAAAATCAAAAGGCGAACCCACATCGAGCATTTGGAGATTGCCAGGATCTATTTCATTATCTTTGATTTCAACTTCGCTTTCATCTCCAACTGTGAAGCCAATACTTTTGGCGATACTGTCAAAACTTTTGCCAAAAGTTAATGTTGCTGAAGTAGCGATGACTGGAGTTTTCTTTAAGAGATTATCTCTCAGCAGGGTCGCGACTGTAAGCGGTGCAAGTTGCAAAGTCTTGTAAGTTGGCTCAAACCAAAGCACGCTATCTGGTGTTAACTTTAATAACTTGGACAACGTTTGGTTTACTTCGTTTACTGCACCTTTTGCTCTGGCGCGTGTTGCAATTTCATCGGGGGATCCGGCTTCACCTTCTGCGCCGAACTCGTTGATAACTATTTGGGCAGTTTCGCGTAAGTATTTAATTGGTGCTGAGAGTGAAATTGGCAAGGAATCGAGTCGTCCTTGTTTAGTGGGGTCTGAGCGATACTCAGTCGCAAAATACTCCATGGCCGCATCTAAATCACTTGCTGCTGCGCCAAATGCATCTGTTGCTGAACCAGGTTTGTATTTTCGAGCCATTCCGGCTGCTCGTAATGCTCTTGTGGAAGACAACTCTTCGGTGATCGCCTGAGTCGTTCGATCAAGAAACTCATGCGCTTCATCGAGTACAACGGCATCACGGTTAGGAAGAATAGGATGAGATTCAACAATCTCAATTGCCAGCAACGTGTGGTTGGTAACCACGATGTCTGCAACTTGTGCGGCTTCCTTTGCTTTAACGGCAAAACAACTTTGGCCAAATGCACATTTATCAGCACCAACACATTCACGTCCTGAGACTGAGTTCGCCAACCAAACTTTACGATCCACCTCAGGAGCATCATCGCGGTCTCCAGTTGCATCAGGCTCTTTAATCCACTCTCGCAGAGATTTACTTTGCCCTTCAAGAGCGCCAAGTTCCATCAAAAATTCGCCATCGGGATCGGCTTGTCCGCTATTCATCTTCTGTAGGCAGAGATAATTTCCGATGCCTTTGTAGGTAGCAAAACTTATGTCACGACCTAAAACTTTTGACAATGCTGGAGCAACTCTTGGAAGGTCACGTTCGACCAACTGTCTTTGCAACGCAAGAGTTGCAGTCGCTACTAATACTTTTTTCCCGTGAACCAACGCAGGAACAAGATAAGCCAACGACTTTCCGGTTCCGGTGCCTGCTTGAACAATTAAATGATGTCGATCAGATAGTGCATTTGCTACCGCTTCAGCCATCTCAATCTGGCCATCACGTGCTGAACCCTCAATAGCTTCGACAGCCGCATCTAAGGCTTTACGAACTTTTGCAGATTGGGCACTCACTGCTCCACCTTAGTGAAAAATAAAAAATACCCCCGCTACTTAAGTAAGTAACGGGGGTATTTTTAAGTTTTTTAGAGATCGTAGTAAAGCTCGAACTCCGCTGGGTGTGGACGAAGGCGAACATAATCGACTTCTTGCTTGCGCTTCCATCCAATCCAAGTAGAGATTAGATCTTCAGAGAAAACGCCACCGCGTGTTAAGAACTCATTATCTTTTTCAAGATTATCAAGAACTGCATCAAGTGATCCAGGAACTTGTGGAATATTTGCTGCTTCTTCGCCTTCCAATTCGTAGAGGTCCTTATCGACTGGGGCAGGTGGCTCGATTTTGTTGATGATTCCATCAAGACCGGCCATCAACATCGCTGCGAAGGCTAGATATGGATTTGATGACGGATCTGGGCAACGGAATTCGATTCGCTTCGCCTTTGGATTAGAACCAGTGATTGGAATCCGAATACATGCAGAACGGTTACGTGCTGAGTAAACGAGGTTTACAGGTGCTTCATAACCTGGAACCAATCGACGGTAAGAGTTAACGGTTGGATTGGTGAAAGCAAGAAGAGATGGAGCATGCTTCAACAATCCACCAACATACCAACGCGCGATGTCAGAAAGATCGCCATATCCATCACCGAAGAACAATGGCTTTCCATCTTTCCAAAGTGATTGGTGAACGTGCATACCTGAGCCTTTATCTCCGAAGAGTGGCTTTGGCATAAATGTTGCAGTCTTTCCATTTGCCCATGCGGTGTTGCGAATGACATATTTGAATTTCATTACATCATCACCAGCAGTCAAAATATCGGTGAAGCGATAGTTGATTTCCATCTGACCCGCGGTTCCAACTTCATGGTGTGAACGCTCAACAAGTAATCCAACCTCGCCAAGTTTCATAACCATCTCGTCGCGAAGATCTGCGAATTGATCTGTTGGTGATACTGGGAAATAACCACCCTTGATTCGGGTGCGGTATCCACGGTTTGGAGTTCCATCTGCGTCATATTCAATTCCAGTATTCCATGCACCTTCGTATGAATCGATGTGATGGTGTGACTCGTTCATGCCAGTTTGGAATCGAACTGAATCAAATACGTAGAACTCAGCTTCTGGTGCAAAAAATGCAGTGTCAGCAATACCGGTCGAGCGCATAAATTCAACAGCTTTAGCAACAACACCGCGAGGATCGCGAGAGTATGGAGTGTTATCAACTGGATTATGTACGGAGAAAAGAATGATTAAGGTTTTTTCTTTGCGGTACGGATCGATATATGCAGACTCTGGAACTGGGAATAACTTCATATCTGATTCGTGAATTGCTTGGAATCCGCGAATAGATGAACCATCAAACATCAAGCCATCAGTGAAGACTGCCTCATCAAATGATTCAACTGGCACGTTAAAGTGATGTTGGATACCAGGTAGATCAATAAAACGGACATCGACTAATTTGACATCATTCTTCTTAATGTAATCAAAGACTTCAGCCGCATTCTTAAGCTTAAGCATTATTCCTCCGGTTGATCGCGTTGCATAAATCGGAAAGTTTTAACCCGCCCTCGACGCTGAGGTTGAAGTATCAACAGGGGAAAAGATACGCGGTCAGGGTGCTCAACAGATAACCCGAATGTTTCCGAATTGTTACAGAGTCTCAAGGGACGGCTTAGCCCTATGATCTACGCATGAATTCCCCTGAAATGGAGCCAATTAACCCCGGGGAGTCCGAAGATCAGGGATTCCCACTGCCGATGGCCTCAAATTGGCGCAAAGCCCAAGCAATCACAATTGACTGGATTGGCTCACTTTTTGTGGCTTCCCTGTTTTCGGACGAAAGTTGGACGTTGCTCTTTTTCTTTTTGCAGGTAGCAATCATGACCGCTTTAACGGGGGCGTCGGCTGGTCAGCGCTTGCGGGGGATTCGAATTATTGATGTCAATACATTGCAAAATATTTCCCCACTCGGAGCACTCATCCGGACCTTTTTAATTCTGTTGGTAATTCCAGCCGTGGTGCAAAACAAACAAGGACGCGGATTGCATGATCTTGCTACAAAGAGTGCAGCCGTACGGTTCTAGTTTTACTTCTTAAGAGTCCAGCCAGTCGGACATTTAGGAGTTGCTCCGCTAACTGATCGAGTTTTGTTTCCACTTTTGCAAGTTATTTTTTTGATCGCAGTTGTAGTTTTTGATGCATCTGTAGATTCAACAGCTTGATCTTGTGTCAATTTGATTTTAATTTTTGGAGCAGAGAAACCAAAGCCGTAAGCAGCCAATCTTAAGAATCCATTTTCTTCTGTGACGGTAGTCGTTACAATTTTATTGTCGCCGCTGGAATTTTCGATTGAGATACTTGCACTAACTGGCGCTTTAGTGAATCCATAAATACAACGTGCAACTTCAGAGTTAAGTACTAAATCATAAGTACCAGATGTAGTTTCAATTCCATCAGTTTTCAAATGTGGGGCAGCAACTTTGTAATCCAAACTTCCGGTTGAACTATCAAATGTTGGAGCACCGGATGAGAACACAGAAGCATTAGTGAAAATCAATCCGGCTAATGATTTTACTGATTGGGTACATCGCGACAAGACGGCCGCAGTATTACTTCCCAAATCCAACGTTTGAAAACTCCATTGAGACGGAATTGCCGAAGATTTATCGCCAAGTTTTGGCATCCAGGAAATAAACTCCACAATACCCTCGTCGCTGTAATTATTGCTTTGGCCTTTGAGAATAGAGATATTTTCTAATGGGCCGTTGCGATCTTGCCCCGCATAAATTCCACCACCCCGATTGCGCTCGTATTTTGAGAGTAATTCGCTCGGCAGATCAGAGTTTTTAACCCAACCGAAAGGCACCGGGACCTTCACTGGCTCCGCAGAGATGCTCACTTCTACAGTTTTCGAATTTCCACTAGCTGCAGTTATGGAGACGGCAGGGTTCGCTAATCTTCCATATAGCCAACCATTAAAGCCTTGACTAAGTTTTAATTTCAATCCAAAAGAAATATTTTCTGGGAATGCTTGCGGCACGATGCACACTGTTTGAGTAGCCATGAGACACCGGGGATCCGCATTGATGCCTGAAAGATATGGGGGTTTTGGAGCTCCTCCACTGGCAGCATCTTGGCCTACATAGGCTTTTGGATCTAAGTTTGCTCCGCCCCGTTGGAATTTTCCACGTTCAATAGTGATTGGGTATATCCCATTTGTAAGTTGAGCCAATTTAAAAGGTTCAGAACTTGAACGACGAGAAGCAAAGTAATCACTCTTGATCAAATATAGATCTCCACCGGCATGTGGGGCACTCGGAATTGAAACTACTTGCGGATTTCCGCCTGCGGGCAATCCTTTAGTTGCATCGCCAATGACTCTCGTGGTGAATTCTCGAGTCTCCTTTAGTCGAGCCTTGAACTCGTTGCTTATCTCTCCTGTTTTGGTGTTAGTTGTACTTAAGCCAGAAATACAATCAAGTTGTCCAACCTTGTCACAAAGAAGCAGATTTAGATCGGCAACCTGAGCATCAAAATCTTTTGGACAATTAGCCAGGGAATCACAGGACCTCATCGCAGAAATTTTTTCGTTAGCAATTTTAAATGTAGCAAGAAATGAACCAAAGCGAACTAGTGATCTAGTGTTGTTTACTAAATAACCGGTATAGCCAACCCCTGGTGGGGGAGTGACTTGAAACTGCTCATCGATACTTGTTTCAGCTTGAGCAGTTGTTGTACTTGATGCAGCAACGAAAGAAGTCGCTAGTGCGAGAAATATCATCGGAAGTGCTACAAACTTCTTTGAAGCACTCATTCATATCCTCTCCGATACAAATAGATGAAAATTAGCGCTTGGGCACTTTTCGCATATTTGGCATAGGACCTTTAGGTAGCGGAACATTCGCTCCACCAAGTGATCGCATCCTAGCAGTAGCCTCACGATACTGTGCTTTAGACAATTTTTTTGGAAGTTTGGTGACATGTTTTTGCAATTTACGGATCGGCACTCGACCTTCGCCTTCACCAATTAATACTTCATATACTGGAATACCGATCATAAATCTTTCCATTTTGCGGCGTTCATCTGTCATTAATGCTCTAACGGCCATTCCACCTTCACCAGATATCACGACACCGGCACGTCCGACTGAACGGTGCACAACATCTTGATTACGATTTGCGGCAACACCTGGAACTGTGTGCCATCCTTTTTTGATCGACATCAAGACTGAGGCTCCAGCACCAAGTTGTCCTTCGATAGAGGCGTATGCGGCTCGTTCTGCAACTCTTGAAAATGTAAAAAGTGTCACAAGGGTGGCCATCGGAATAGTTAAAAAAGTTACGTAAATTGGGTGGCCCACTTGAATGCCTATAAAAACACCAATAATTAGAACGCTAACAAAAATCAGTGTAAGCCACAGACCAATTAGCGGCTGTGCTTTACGGGCAACTGAATATGCATTGCGGAGAGTTCTCATCCACACCGGTTTTGGTTTCCGAACTTTTGGAGTTTTAGGTGCTTTCTCTTTTTTGGCCATGTGCGCAAGGTTACCCTGAGGCTAGGGGTGGTTTTTGATCTTTTTGATCTTGAGCCTGTTGCGCTTCTTCTAATGTGGGAGCGGTTCCACCTAAGCGAGCCGGAGCCCACCGTTTACCTTGATGTGAATCCGGATACTCAGATTGGAGTTGATGGAGCATTTCGACCATTTTATTTTTCAAGAGATTCTCAGCTATTTCAACATCGGTTTCGCGATTGAAATAAAGCGGGGCTCCGATACGAACTGTGATTGGAATTCCGGCTCGTTTGAAATTTTTTGGAACCCCTTTAGTGATAATCCGCTGACTTCCCCAAACAACTGTGGGAATTATTGGAACCCCTGCACCGATAGCAAGACGCACTGCGCCGGATTTAAGTTCTTTAATCTCAAATGATTTTGAAATCGTTGCTTCCGGAAAAATTCCAATTATTTCACCATTCCGAAGCGCACGCATTGCAGCAACAAATGAAGCAGATCCTGCAGATCGATCAACGCTTATGTGATGCATACCGCGCATCAAAGGACCAGCAAGCCAATGAGCAAAAATTTCTTGCTTGGCCATAAAGCGCACATACCTTTTTACTGGAAGTACGGCTGTGCCGGCAAGTGCGAAATCTAGATATCCCACATGGTTAATGGCGAGGATTGCACCGCCATCACTTGGAATATTTTCCACACCCGAGAAATCAAACTTCAACTTTAAGTATTTCCAAAAAGTTTTAATCAAAACTACAACTGGGGGATAGACCAAATCCTTTTGTTTCTTAGCCATTGTTTTGTGCCGTAGCCTTCTTTTCCATCGCTTGTTTGTAGAGGCGACCCGCACGATAACTTGAACGAACTAGCGGTCCACTCATTACTCCAGCGAAACCAATTTCAGTTGCGAAAGTTGCTAATTCAACAAACTCGTCTGGTTTAACCCAACGCTCAACAGGATGATGTTTCAAAGTTGGGCGAAGGTATTGCGTAATGGTGATCAAATCACAACCTGCTGAATGTAAATCAACAAGTGCTTGTTCAACTTCGGCACGCGTTTCACCTAATCCTAGAATTAAATTCGATTTAGTGATTAAACCAAAATCACGCGCAGCACTGATAACTCCAAGAGAGCGCTCATAAGTAAATGCTGGTCTAATAAACTTAAATATTCTGGGTACTGTCTCGACGTTATGAGCAAATACTTCGGGACGGGTTTCAAATACTTCATTCAAATGATCAGCGTTTCCGCTGAAATCCGGCGCCAACATCTCTACGCCACATCCGGGAACCATTTCATGAACTTCGCGAATTGTTTGCGCATATAGCCATGCGCCTTCATCTTCTAGATCATCACGTGCAACACCAGTGATGGTTGCATAGCGCAATCCCATTTTGGAAATTGATTCTGCGACGCGACGAGGCTCATCACGATCAAGAGGGAGTGGTTTGCCGGTATCGATATTGCAAAAATCGCATCTTCTTGTACAAGCATCACCACCAATTAAAAATGTAGCTTCGCGATCTTCCCAACATTCAAAGATATTTGGACATGCTGCTTCTTGGCAAACAGTGTGCAGTCCTTCGGTAACGACAAGAGAGCGAAGCGCCGTGTATTCAGGTCCCATTTTTGCGCGCGTTTTAATCCACTCAGGTTTACGCTCAATCGGTGTTTGCGAATTGCGGGCTTCAATTCTAAGTAAGCGGCGACCTTCAGGAGCGATTGTCATGCGATAACTCTAATTAATGCTTCTTGTAGATGCTTTTGCGCAATCGGAAGAATCTCTTTCACCGTGATACTTTTTCCTAATTCCTGTTCCAAGGATGTAGTGATTACATCAGGCAGACCGCAAGGAATGATTTCGGAAAAATACCTAAGATCGGGATTTACATTAAGTGCAAAACCATGAGTTACCGTTCCACGTGCTACGCGAATTCCAATCGCCGCAATTTTACGATCACCTTTTTCATCGCGAATCCATACGCCAGATCGATCGCAATATTGTTGAGCTGCTAATCCCAACTCAGCACAAATATTAATTAGCGCGCCTTCAAGTGTGCGCACAAAGCCAACTACATTTGTGGCTTCTTTTAATTTCACAATCGGATAACCAACTAATTGTCCCGGGCCGTGCCAAGTGATCTTTCCGCCGCGATCAACATCGATTACGGGCACTCCATTAATTGGACTAATTGGACGGTCACTTAATTCAGTGCGCCGGCCAGCGGTGTAAACGCTTGGGTGCTCCACTAGTAATAAGGTGTTTTCGCGCGACCCATCAGCCACCTCGGCATGTAACTCTCTTTGCAACTGCCATCCAGCCAAATACTCAATCGAGCCAAGTGCCGATACCTCTAGCCCAGGGACTCTGGAAGGGGTTGGAGCAGTTTGAGCATTAGCGGCGGCAAGAGTGAGCGAAACCATCTTCCCAGCCTACCTATTGAGCCAGCGAAGGATGAATTGATCGGTAGAATTGCCGATATTGAGCCGGGGCAAAGCCATTCGGCAGACAAACCTCAAGAAAGCAGTGTTTTAGATGAGCCACGACCAAGCAACCACCCTAATTCCCGCAAAGACCAAATCTCGTCGAGGAGTGTGGCTCGCCTCTCTGGTAGTCGTGATCTGGCTCGTTATCGCTGGCACCACTGGCCCGCTTTTTGGGAAACTCTCATCGGTTCAAGAGAACAACAACTCTTCCTTTTTACCAAAGGGCGCTGAGGCAACTAAGGCAGCCGACCTCATTGCTAATTTTTCTGGTAAAGATTCATTTAATTTTCCAACTTTAGTTTTGTTTGAAGGTAAAGCTGATCCAGCAACTTTTGCGGCAATAAATGCTCACCTTGCAACTGTTGGAAATCTAAAACTAGATGGCACTTCAGCAAAGATCTCTGATTATTTAGCGCCAGGACAGGTGATTGCGGCCTTCCCTTCACAAGATGGCAAAGCAATTTTGGCAAATGTTCCGCTCGACGGAAACGCAATTGCAAAATTACTCCCAAACGATAAGCCAGTTTTGCCGGCTGTCGTAGAAGCACTCCGTGAAGATGTTCGTCCGATAGCCGAAAGCAACGGAGTTAAATCTTATGTAACCGGCCCTGGTGGTTTGCTAGGTGATCTATTTGGAGCATTTGAAACTTTAGATTCTTCATTGTTGCTTACAACTTTGTCAGTTGTATCAATTATTTTGATTGTGGTTTATCGTTCGCCAACTTTGTGGATCATCCCGCTGCTTTGTGCAATTATCGCATTAGGCGCAGCTGGAGCAGTTGTTTATCTGCTTGCTAAAAATGATGTGATTGATGTTGACGGACAATCTCAAGGAATTTTATCGGTCTTAGTAATTGGTGCCGCAACAGATTATGCACTTTTGTTGATTGCTCGATATCGCGAAGAGTTGCATTTGTATGAAAGCCGGTTCGATGCAATGCGTGCTGCATACAAAGGTGTCTGGGAACCGATTCTTGCATCCGGATCAACCGTTGCAATCTCGTTATTGATTTTACTATTTAGTAAATTAACAAACACCGCTGGCCTTGGCCCTGTTGGTGCGATTGGTATTGCTTTTTCGGTGATCACAATGCTCACGCTGCTTCCCGCCCTCTTATTGTTGTTTGGTCGCTGGATTTTCTGGCCACGCAAACCATTATTTGATGGCGATGATCACGTCATGTCAGGCAGTTGGTCAAAAGTCGGCAACGTAATTGGCAGAAACCCTCGCAAAGCTTGGGTGATCTCTGGTTCGGTTTTGCTACTACTTGCATTCGCATCAACAACTCTAAAAGCTGATGGACTTGGCACAGTAGATACATTTACTGGAAATCCAGAATCAGTAGTAGGCCAAAAACTTTTGGAAACTCATTTCCCAGGTGGCGAAGGTAATCCAACACAGATTGTTGTTAGTGCTGACAAAGCAGATTTAGTCACCGCTGCAATCAAGAATGCCCCGGGTGTAAGTGAAATTGCACCTTTGCTTGATGGACTACCAGTCCCAGGACAGCCACTTCCTAAAGTAAAAATTGTAAATAATCAGATGATTTTAAATGTTACTTTGGATAAGGCTCCCGACAGTGTTGAAGCCGGAAACGATATTCCAAAAATTCGCGAGCTAGCCAAAGAAGCTGATTCGACCGCTTTAGTTGGCGGCACGAGTGCGGTCTACTTTGATGTTCGAACTGCAAATAATCAAGATAACAGAACAATTATTCCAATTATCTTGTTTGTAATCACCTTAATTTTAGGTTTCTTACTTCGCAGCATCGTAAGTGCGATCGTTCTACTGGGAACAGTAGTTCTCTCATACTTCGCAACATTGGGTGTATGTGCTCTGGTTTTCAACCACGTTTTTGGTTTTGCCGGTGGTGATAACTCATTCCCATTATTTGCATTCATATTCCTGGTTGCACTTGGCATTGATTACAACATCTTCCTGATGACTCGAGTGCGTGAAGAATCTCAGAAGCTTGGCACGCGCCAAGGAGTAATCAAGGGCCTGACTGTTACCGGTGCCGTTATCACATCCGCTGGTGTGGTTCTCGCTGCAACATTTGCAGTTCTTGGTTTGTTGCCGCTAGTTCCACTCGCGCAACTAGGTTTTGCTGTTGCATTTGGCGTTCTTCTTGACACCATTATTGTTCGCTCAATCTTGGTCCCAGCGCTGGTTCATGAGATCGGACCAAAGATCTGGTGGCCGTCAAAGATGCAAAAGGAAACAGCCACAATTAATTAAGAATGCAATAAGATCACGACATGTCTGAAAATAAACTCAAAGCCGGATTAATTGGTTATGGATTAGCAGGGAAAGTTTTTCATGCTCCATTATTAACTGGATCTGGTTTTGAGATAACTTCAATTCTTACTAACAATCCTGAGCGGATCGATACGGCGAAAAGTGATTTTCCGAATGCCCACATAGCAGCAGATATGAAAGCGCTACTTGCTCAAGATTTAGATCTAGTTGTAGTTGCTTCTGCAAATGTGGTTCATGCCGAACAAGCATTGCAAGTCATTGCTGCTGGAGTAACAGTTGTAATTGATAAGCCAGTCGGTCGCAACGTTCGCGAAACTCATTCGATTTTTGATGCAGCCGATAACGCTGGAGTTAAAGCCTGTGCATTTTTCAACCGTCGCTGGGATAGCGATGCCTTGACCATGAAAAGAGTAATCAAAACTCGAGAGATCGGATCTATACATAGATTTGAATCACGTTTTGAAAGATTTAGACCAGAAATAAAAATGGATTCATGGCGCGAGGACAGCGCAATAGAACAAGGTGGAGGATTGTTACTTGATTTGCAAACACATCTAATTGCAGGTGCTATTGATCTATTTGGTCCAGCAGAAGTTTCTTACTGTTCAATGCGTAAAATCCGTGGCGGCAGCGAAGATGACTGTGTGATTGTTTTGAAACATTTAATGAATGTCGATTCTTATTTGTCGGTGAGTGCTGTTGCAGGTGGACCTGGTTCACGTGTGCGGGCTTTAGGCAAGACTGGTGCTGTTGAGATTGATTATTTGGATCCACAGGAAGATCTTTTGAAATCGGGAGCCAAGCCAGTAAATGGCAAGTGGGAGATTGGCCCTAAATCAACTGGACGAATCATGCGCGGTGACGATGTTAAAGATTTAGAGATCGAAGCCGGCAATTATCCAGCCTTTTACAATCAAGTTGCGGAAGCGATTAAAGGCCATGGAGACATGCCAGTTCCCGTTGCAGATGCGATGGAAGTTGCGAGATTGATTGATGTGGCTCGGGAGATGTCAATTAGGTGATTATTGTTATTGGCGCTGGCATTGCAGGTCTTAACGCAGCATTAACTTGTCAAAGAGCAGGTCGGGAAGTTTTGCTCCTAGAAGCGAGTGATCGAGTCGGTGGCAGAGTTAAAACCGATTTGATTTCAGGTTATCAACTCGACCATGGCTTTCAAGTTATTAATCCTGCCTATCCCGAAGTAAAAAGGTTAGATCTGGAACTTAAATTACAAAGCATGAAAGCTGGAGTAAAGGTTGTCACCAACAAAAAGGACTTTACAGTCTCTGATCCTTTTAGAAATCCTAAAAATATCTTCTCTACGTTACGGGCTCCAATTGGGGGTTTTAAAAGCAAGCGGGCGTTGATTTCTTTTCTATTCCAAAAGCAACGCGCAGGAATCTCCAATTTTGAAGTTGAGTTAAATTCACAGGGAGTCACCGGGCCCTTATATGAAAAAGTTATCCGTCCGTTTATGCGCGGAGTTTTACTGGGGGAGTTGGATCTTGTTGATGCGCAAGTTGGCCTGGAACTTTTAAGGTTCTTTGCAAAAGGCACACC
>SYCR01000013.1:0-21065 GCA_005786885.1 Actinomycetota bacterium
AGTTGCACGACCAATATCCCAAGAGGAACGTGGGCCGACAAAAAGACAAACTTCGGCTTTAGCTTTTTCGCCCAGCTCTAAAAATTCTTTGATCTCTGGATCTGTAAGCATCATGATTCCGCTACCTTGGCTGGCGCGATGAAAAGCTAATTTGTGTTTTGTGGCCTCTTCAATAACAACGCGCATCGCAGCGGGACCTTCAACAGAGGGAATCTCTACCTTCCAGCGACTTCCATCGGAAAATCTTTTTGCACTCTCAGGAAGATTATCTGCATCAGCACTTATTACCTTTTGGTTACTTAGTAATGAAATCCCAGCATGCATTGGGCCTTTTGGATCGCGACTACTTTTCCACTCTGACATTTACAACTCCTTTGTTTTATAAACCTTGCTTAAGCAAAACGTGCGTGAAGCCCACCATCAACCATTAGATCTGCACCATTTATAAATGAGGAATCATCAGACATAACAAAAGAAACAACTTTTGCAATTTCTGAAGGATTTCCCATTCGAGCCATAGGTTGCACCGCTTCAGCATCTGCTTTGCGATCAGGGTAGAGGTCAAAATAAGAGTCAACCAAGGCGGTCAAGGTATATCCAGGAGAAACAGTATTTGTGCGAATATTTAAGGCACCTTCATCCAGAGCTAGGTTGCGTGCAAGCCCGATCAACCCACCTTTAGCTGCAGAGTATGGGAAATAATTTGGTGCGGTCATCCGACCATGAATCGATGAGATAAAAACAATTGAACCTTTTTTGGCTTTGCGCATTTCTGGTAAACATAACTTGGCTGTGTACCAACTAGATTTCAAATCTAGTGCGAAGAAAGATTCCCACTCTTCATCTGTATAAGTAACTGGATCTGCATAAGAGTTTCGTCCGGCATTTGAACAGGCTGCGGTTACTGGGCCAAATTTTGCAACAGCCACATCAAAAGCTGCTTTAAATGGGTCAAATTTTGAAACATCAGCCTTAACAAATAGCACTTTATTACCTTCGGAATTTAATTTGGCAGCTAGCGCTTCACCACGTTCTACATCAATATCAAAAAATGAAACTCGAGCACCCTCAGCAGCAGCATCTACAACAATCGCTGCACCGATTCCTTGAGATCCACCTGTTACTAGTACGTGATGACCTTTTAATCTCATTGATGAACTCATGCTGATCGCGCTCCTAACCCGCCATCGGCGGCCCAATCAGATCCATTCACAAATGAAGCGTCGTCAGAAAGTAAGAAGGTGACGATTTTTGCGATCTCAACTGCTTGGCCAACTCTGCCCATTGGCTGAATAGAGAGTGCACGCTCATAACGGCCAGCCTCTTCGGCATACCAGGCTTCTGAAAGCGGAGTCATGATGTAACCAGGAGAAACCGCATTACATCTAATGTTGTTATGGCCTTCGTCAATCCCTAAGTTGCGGGTTAATCCGAGCACTGCAGATTTCGCGGCACCATATGGAAAGTAATTTGGAAAGGTAAGTCGGGCGTGAATAGATGCAATATTTACAATTGAACCTTTTTGAGCTTTACGCATGGCTGGCAAAGTTAATTTTGCAGTATGCCAAATTGATTTCATGTCAATTGCAAAAAAGGCATCCCATTCTTCATCAGTCATTGTTACTGGATCTGCATATGAATTTACTCCGGCGTTATTAACTACACCAGTGAAATCACCTTGTTTACTTACCAATTTTTTATGAGCTTGCTCTAAGTCGGAAAAGTTACCGACATCGGCTCTTTCAAATTCAACTTTATGGCCAGCAGCTTTTAACTCACCTAGGTATTTTTCAGAACCCGCTACATCGATATCTACAAATGAGACGCGGGCACCTGCTTGAGCCGCATCGAGCACAATTGCAGCACCAATTCCTTTTGCACCACCAGTTACTAAAATATGGTCATTGGATAATTTCATACTCATGAGTTTATCTCTCTCGCTTGCGCAACGGCAGCCAAGAAAGCAGCCACATTTGCTGGAATTGCAGAAAGACCACCTTTTAGAAGGGGGCCACCGAGGCCAACCATATTTGCGCCAGCAGCAAACCAATCTGGGACCGCGGCCACACTTAATCCTCCAGTTGGACACCAAAGATTTCCGGGGAATGGATCACGTAATGCTTTTAGGTGCGCTGGTCCGTATGAAGATGCTGGAAATAATTTCAATACATCGGCACCTGCAGCAAGTGCCGCAGCAACATCACTTGGAGTCGCAACTCCAGGAATAGAAATCAAACCGGCTTTTTTAGTCGCCGCAATAACTTCAGGATTTGTATTTGGGGAAACCACAAAAGTTGCACCAGCTTTTGCTGCATTTGCAACATCAGAGGTTGTCAGAACTGTTCCTACTCCGACGCAAACATTTGGCCGAGCCGCAAGCGATGCAATTACATCAAACGCCCCTGGAGTTGTAAGTGTAATTTCAATTGAAGTTAATCCAGCGCCAACAATTGCATCAGCAGCCTCCTGACAACTTACTTGATCGGCGGTACGGACAATCGCAACTGCCCCACTTTTCAATAATGTTTTAATAACACTCATTGGGCTCCTCCGGTTAGTTGGGCAATTATCGCTGGATCAGTCCTACCTTTAACTCCAGTTGGCAATCCAGCCCAATCGCCAAATTGGCTAGCGACTCGAGCACCAGAAACGCTCCCCTGCTTTATTGCTTCTATTGCGCTCAAACCACTTAGCAAGCCTGAGATAACTCCTCCTGTAAATGCATCCCCCGATCCAACCGGATCAACAGCTTTAACTTTCGGTGGAGTGATTTCCCCGAACTCACCATTAATAAGGTATCTAATTTTTTGGTCACCTTTTGTCATGATCGCAATTTTGCATCCACGTTCAGCTACTAATTTCAAGGCGCGCTTTGGATCCTGCTCACCAAAGATTGCAAGGTACTCATCTTCTCCACCGATAAGCAGATCAACATCATGGGCTAAAGGCTCAAGAACTACTCGTGCCTGGGCTTCGCTCCATAACTTTCGTCTGATATTCAAATCTAGACTGCAAGCAATCTTCGCTTCTCTTGCTTTTGTTAATGCAAAATCAACGGCACTTGCCGCAGTTGCTGAGATTGCACAAGTAATTCCAGTTGTATGAACCCATTTAGATGAGTGCAACATTCCCAAATTAATGTCAGCAGGAGAAATTGTTGTCGCTGCTGCGCCTTTTCTTAAGTAGGTCGCTTCAACAGTACGGGTAGTACCAGGATTTCTGATCATGGTGCCGCTAAATTCTAATACGCGCTTAACTTCAGAGACATCCACACCTTCCGCGATAAAATCATCAAGAATTGCAGTGCCTAATTCATCTTGTCCTAAATGAGTATAAAAATGCGCGTGCAGCCCGAGTCTTGAAACAGCTACGGCAACATTTCCTTCAGCACCGGCTGTACTTCTGCGATACAACTTCGCATCAATTACTGAATCAGTGTCTTCGGATAGAAACAACGCCATAGCTTCGCCAAAGGTATATAGATCAGGCATTACGCTCCAAAGAGTGTGGTCTTTTGACCACGCACACCGGGGTTAGCGATAAATGTCATTCCTGATTCCTTCGGTTCGCCAACTTCACTTTCTTCGCGAGCACTAGTGATAATTAATTGATCTAAATTTTCACCAGCAAATACACATGAAGTAATTCTTGGGGTTGGACAATTTATTTCATCAAGTTGCTTCCCGTTTTCACCATCAAAGCAACGCACTGCAGAACCGGTCCAAAATGCGACCCAAAGATTTCCGTTTGCATCAACTGACATTCCATCTGGCATTCCCATGCTCTCTGGAAAATTAATAAATGGACGACGGTTGATCACATCTCGTTCGACCACATCTAACTTATCCACTCTTTGTAAAGTAGTGTCAATGTAAAACATTGTTTTGCCGTCAGGAGTCCAATCGAGACCATTGCTGATTGTTACATCCCCAAAAATCCGGCGCATATGTTTTCCATCTCCGCGCATCTGATAAAGAGCAGCGGCATTATTTTCAAATTTATAACCCATCGTTCCCAAAAATAGATCCCCAGTAGGAGAAATTTTCCCATCATTCCAGCGAACTACTTGTGTCGCACTAAAACCATCGGCATCTATCCGAGTTGGCAATTTATGCAAAGTTCCATCAGCATCACGAAGGTGTGGTCCATTCGCTGTTCCGATTACATCTCCGCCACTCTTGCGCGGGATTGCAAAACCAACATGCTCAGCTGTTGCATACTCCAAAATTTCTCCAGAGATTAAATGACGGGAGCGAACCGCCTTGCCCATGATGTCGACCCATTGAATCTGCTGATTTTTAGCGCCGGTGGCGGTTGGGCCCTCACCGAGAATGTTTCGCCGCTGATCAAAGACGGTTGCCTGCATTTTCCCCCCATTTATGGTTATCTTTGAGCGGTACTCTACGGCGAGTATCCCTAATTTGAGTACCCCCTAATACTGGCAGAAAGGCAGGCACGCCCCAATGTCACCAGCCCCAAACCACGATAACCAAAAATTGGTTGATCGCCTGACCACTCTGGTTGGCGCTGAAATAGTGCATGGTGATGCTGTTGCTTTAGAAAGTTATAGCCGTGATGCAACTCCACTTTTTCATGGATTGCCAGAAGTTGTAGTTACGCCAAGGTCTACTCAAGAAGTTGTCGAAATCGTAAAATTTGCAGCAAGTACTAAGACTCCGATAATTGCTCGAGGAGCCGGAAGTAATTTGTGCGCTGCGACTGTTCCATTAAATGGTGGAATTGTTTTGAGTATGAACAAGATGAATAAAATTCTTGAAGTAAACCGTGCCCAGATGTTGGCAGTTGTACAGCCTGGAGTTACAAATCAAATTCTTGATGAGACTGTTGCAAAAGAAGGATTGATGTTTGTTCCTGATCCAGGGTCAAAAAATGTTTCAACAATCGGTGGCAATGTTGCAACAAGTGCAGGTGGTTTGCGCGGATTGAAATATGGAACAACTAAAAACTACATCTTAGGGTTAGAGGTTGTTACCGGAACTGGCGAAATTGTTCGAACTGGTTCACGAATGGTTAAAGATGTTGCCGGATATGACTTAACTAGATTATTTGTCGGCAGCGAAGGAACCCTTGGAATTTTTACCGAGATAACTACGATTTTGAATCCCCGACCACGAGCCGCAAAATATGGCGTTGCTTATTTCATTGACTTAGCAGCCGCATCAAATGCCGTTGATCAAGTGGTACGTGCCGGAATCTTGCCAGCCACCATGGAGTTTCTAGACAACTCATGCATCTTGGCCGTTGAAGAGTTCGCCCACCTTGGATTGGATACTCAAGCTGGAGCACTCTTGTTATTTGGTGATGACGGCGAACCTGCTTTTATAGATGCAGCTGTTGACAAGATGGCCCAGATTGCGGCTGAAGTAAGTGGATCGCGTGGAGTAACACTCGCTGCTGATACTGCTGCTGCTGATGCGCTTTTGTATGCGCGTAGATGCTCTCTTCCGGCACTTGCCAGACTTGGAACTCTATCGATTTTGGAAGATATCTCAGTACCTCGCCCAATAATGAGTGATGCAGTAAATGGAATTAATGAAATCGGCAAGAAGAATCAAGTTTTAATTGGAACATTTGGACATGCCGGTGATGGAAATCTGCACCCAACAATTGTGGTTGATAAAAATGATGAGAGAGCAGTACATAGTGCTGAAAAAGCGCTCAAGGAAATATTTGAAATGGCACTTGCACTTGGTGGGACTATCACCGGTGAACATGGGGTTGGCAGTGCAAAGTTGCCATATCTAACTGCACGCTTAGGTCAAGGCCAAATGCAATTACAACGTGGTATTAAATCGGTCTTTGATCCCGCTGGAATCTTGAATCCAGGCAGGTTGGGTTCATGACCGAAAAATTCACCCAAAGCAAATTAGATCGCTGTATCTCATGCGGTTATTGCTTACCTGCTTGTCCCACATATCAATTAACTGGAGACGAGCAATCTTCACCTCGTGGTCGAATTACTTTAATGCGTGCATTGCAAGATGGAAAAATGCCATTTAGTGATGCGCTTGAGGAGTCTTCCTTCTGTCTTGGATGTCGGGCCTGCGAACCGGTTTGTCCTGCTGGTGTTGAATATGGAGTTCTACTTGAAGAGTGGCGTGAGATCAGTTGGCAAGGTAAAAATCGTCCACTGATTATCCGCGGATTATTTGAAGCAGTGAAATCTACTTGGAGAGTTCGGAGTATGGGATTTGTATCTCCAACAGCCCGTGAGCGAAAATCAGATCCAAATCTAAATTTGATGATGGGTTGCTTTGAAAGAGTTTTATTTCCTAAAGTTAGTAGAACAGTCGCTCGGATCGCACCTGAGGTATCTATAACGAAAAATCAAGGATGTTGTGGAGCCCTACATGCTCACAATGGAGAGTTAGAACGTGGCAAAGAGATGGCCAAAAATCTAGGTGAAAAATTACCTGGAACAATTCTTACTACCGCCGGTGGTTGTGCTGCACATCTGGCTGCAGTGTTGGGAAATGAGCGAGTAAATGAGTTTTCCCAATGGTGGAGCGCCCAAGAAAAACTCTTAAAGCCAATCGAAAAAGATGGAAAAAAGATTCGAATCGGTTTCCAAGATTCCTGCCACCTTCGCAATGGCTTGGGAATCTTTAAGGAACCACGCGCAATTCTCAAACCACTAGGTGATTATGTCGAAATTCCCAATGCAAGTGGCTGCTGCGGTGCGGCAGGAAGTTACTCATTGTTGCAACGAAAAAATAGCCAAAAAGTTATTGCTAAAAAAATTGAAGATATAAAGGCGCTCGATCTAGATTACGTAATTACGGTAAATCCAGGTTGTACCCGCCAATTAGTTACATCTTTGCGACGCGCTAAAATTAAAACTCGGGTTCTGCACATTGCGCAATTAATTGAAATGGCAGTTAATTGAGTTCATCGGACGTTGAGTTTGCAACCAAAACTCTACTTTCACTTGTTCCTGATGCCAAAGAAATAACCGCTACGACGCTAGCCGGTGGCGTTTCTTGTGACACCATAAAAGTTAATTGGCACAATGGGTCCGGTGTAATTAAGCGTGCACTCGCTCAGTTGCGCGTTCCGGGTACCTGGGAAGCAGATGTTGATCGGATTCTTGCTGAAGGTGATGCAATAACTATGTATCACCAACTCACACCTGCGTTTGTGCCGAAATTACTTGGTCGGAATGATGATGAGTTAGCAATAATGCTTGAGCTTGCACCAGCAGATATGAGTGAATGGCGTCTGCAAATGTTAAAGGGAATTGTTAACCCAAAAGTTGGAAGTGAGTTAGGAAAAGTCCTGGGAATCTGGCACAACAAAACCACAGGAGTACAACTCCCCCCACGGATTGAAAATGGCAAGAAGAGACTTTATGACTTACGAGCTGGAGCTTTTTATGGTGGAATGGCAAAAATTTGGCCAGAGTATGAACCCCTCATCTCCTCGTGTGCAAAAGAGTTAATGGAAAGCATGGAGTGTGCGGTTCATGGAGATTTCTCGCCAAAAAATATTTTGGCTGGACCTAGTGGAACCTGGGTATTAGATTTTGAAGTAACTCATAAAGGTGCCCCAGTATTTGATCTGGCATTTATGTGTGCTCATCTAATTATTAAATCCATTCATCTTGAAGATCAACGAGATTTGCTACTGGAAACAATCGCAAACTTCCTGAGCGCTTATAAAGAACAAAGGGGTGAAATTCCCGGAAATCTCGGTCATCATGTTGGCATAATTGCTGCGGTTCGAGTTGTTGGTATCTCGCAAGTGAAGTATTTGAATGATTCAGCAAAAGTAAAAGTAATTGAAAAAGCCAGATCATTACTTGATGGAGCGGATTTACTTTAAAACTAACCTTTAAGTGAGCCGCTTAGAAGACCCCGTAAGAAGTACCGTCCCAAGAACATATAAACCAACAATGTTGGAATTGATGCCATTAAAGAAGCCGTCATATTTTTACCGTAGTAAACCTGATTTGAACTTCCAGTTAACCAGTTAAGCGCAGTGGTCGCTACCGCAATTTTTGGTGATCCACCTGTCAAGAAGATTGCAAAGAGGAAATCATTCCAAGCTGATGTGAACTGCCAGATTAATACCACCACAAAGGCTGGGATTGATAAAGGCAAGATGATTGCCCGATAAATCCGAACCATGGATGCGCCATCAACACGCCCTGCTTCAATAATTTCATCAGGGATAGAGGCGTAGTAATTTCGGAAAATCAAAGTACATATAGGAATTCCATAAACAACGTGAGCCAGAACAAGAACATAAATTGAGCCTGTTAATCCCACAGCTTTGTTAAATTGAGTAAGTGGAATCATGATTGCTTGGTATGGAATAAACATTCCAAAAAGAAAGAGCATAAAAACCGCGTTGGAACCCGCAAAGCGCCATTTCGAGAGCACATAACCGTTAATGGATCCAATGAGCGCTGAGATTATTGAAGATTGTGTAACAAATAGAAGGGTTCGTCCCATTGGAACTGCAAGCCAATCCCAGGCCGCTCCCCATGTTTCAAAATTTATCTTTTCAGGCAATTGGAAAGCCGTATTTAGGTATACGCCGCTGATTCCCTTAAATGAGTTAACTACCAATACATAGATCGGCAAAATGACCATCGCCAAAATAATTGTTAGCGATACATAACGAAAGATCAACCAGAATTGGCCAACACCAGATAATTTTTTACGATTCTTCTTAGGCGCAGTTGAGTGTGTGACGCGATCTACGATATCTGCACTCATTTAGTTCTCCTGCTCTGTCTTATTTACATGGCGCAGATAGGGAATAACTACAATCGCTACCATAAATAAAATAATCATTGCTATTGCTGCACCCTTGGCAAAGTTTGTAATATCAAAGGTCACCTGCCACATATATACGGCCAATACATCAGTGACATAGCTCTTTCCGGAAATACCGATGATTAGATCAAAGACCTTCATTGAGATATGTCCTAAAATTATTAACACAGTCAAAAATGTTGGGCTTAGTTGTGGGAAAAGCACATGACGATAAATCTTAAATTCACTAGCACCATCCATGCGGGCAGCTTCACGAAGATCTTCTGGAATTCCGCGGAATCCAGCAAGGAAAAGGGCCATTACATAACCACTCATCTGCCAAATTGCGGGGACTGCCATTGCATACATCGCCCCACTGGGTGATAAGTACCAATCATTTTGCAAGAATCCAAGGCCAATTTTTTGCAATACTAGATTTAATCCACCAGCATCCGCGTCTTTACTTGAATTAAGCAGCCAACGCCAAACAGTTCCCATCGCGATAAATGAAATCGCCATTGGGTAAAGGTAGAAGGATCTAAATAGGCCTTCGCCAGCAACTCCCTTTTCAAGAAGCAAAGCCATAATAAAACCGGAAAGTAAAGTTCCTACCAAAAATACACCCGTGAATTTTAAAAGGTTTCCAAGGGCATGCAGGAAGCGCTCATCCGAAAGAAGTTCAGTGTAATTTTTAAATCCCACATTTTTAATATCTTTAACCGAAGCGGAATTTCGATTAGTCAAAGAAATATTGAAGGTATAAGCGATCATTCCATAAACGAATATCGCGATTGCAATTATGGAAGGCAACACAAAAAAGAATCCACCGATCCGAGCGGAGGCTTGTTTGCTTTGCACCTTTGGCATTTAAAAACCTTTCACACATTAACCATTGCTTTGTTGAAACTCTACTTGTAATTAAAAACTCTTGCCAATTAATGATTCTGGTGGGCGGTGTTTCCACCACCCACCAGAGATCACTTACAAATTTGCAACTAACTAAACTTGTTAGTCAGTCGGAAATTATTTTACTTCTTAGGCTTGTCCTGCCATGTAAGCAGCATCAAGGTCTTTTGCCAAACCGGCATTGTCCTTGAATCCACCTGAGAAGTACTTACCAACTGCAGTGTTGTACGCGGCCATCAAAGCGTTGTTGCCATTGACTCCGTGGACTGTTGAACCAACCAAACGATCGGTCTTCCACATTTCCATAGCTGCTTTTAGATAGTCATCGTAAACTGATGGATCAGAGTCGGTACGAGCAGAGATTGAACCCTTCTTAGGGTTGAATGCATCTTGACCTTCTTTAGATCCACAGACTTTTAGCCAAGCTAGACCGGCATTGCGGTGCTTTGCGCCAATTGGAAGTGTGAATGAATCAGATAGCCATTGGTAGGTGCCAACTGTTCCTGGAGCAGGTGCCCAGGTGTAATCGGTTCCTAGTACAAGACCTTCTGATTGCCACTGTGCTGAAGCCCAGTCACCCATGATGAAGAATCCAGCTTTTCCACTGGTAACTAACTTGCCAGCATCTGGCCAGTCAAGGTTTCCGGCACCTTTATTTCCATAAGAAAGTGCTTTCTGGAAGTTCTTCAATGCCGCTGCAACTTCTGGACCAGTCCATGAAGTCGTTCCCTTGAATAGGCCTTCAAATGCGTCTGGCCCTAGAGATGCAAGCAAGATGTAATCTAACAAATGAGCAATTGCCCAGTCGCCGTTTCCTGCAAGAGCAAGTCCAGTAATTCCAGCTTTCTTAAACTTCTCAAGATCAGCAAAGAACTCATCAAGAGTTGTTGGGGCTGCAGTGATTCCAGCCTTGGCTGCAGTTGCAGGATTCCACCACAGTACGTTTGCACGGTGAATGTTTACTGGAACTGAGTAGATCTTTCCGTCAACGGTTAGAGTCTTGATTAAGTCCGCTGGGAAAATTGTGTCCCATCCTTCTGACTTGTATAGATCAGTTAGATCTTCAAGTTTTCCAGATTTAACATATCCATCAAGTTCCATTCCTGCATGTGCTTGGAATGAATCTGGCGGATCGTTTGCTTCTAAACGGCTGGTAAGTACAGCCTTTGCGTTAACTCCAGCACCACCGGCGATTGATGCATTTACATATTCGGTGTCTGGGTTATTTGCTTTAAATACTGACTCCATGCCAGCAAGACCTTCAGCTTCTCCACCTGACGACCACCAAGTAAAGATTTCAAGCTGTGGATCTACTGCAACAGTTTCTTCTGTAGCGGCTGTGTCTTCGGCTGCTTTGTCTGATGAGCAACCTGCTGCAAGAAGTGCAATTACAGCAAGACCAGCAGCGACTCGATATGAGCGTTTACGCATTCATATTCCATTCTCTGCGAGGGTATTTGGATGTAGCAGAACTACAGGAGGAATGCTTGTCCAACATTGGTCCGGCGTCAATTTGAATACCCGCTAGTAACAGTATTTTTATTGAGTTTTTTCGCATATTTAATTTAAATTACAAATTAAAATTTGTCCGATTTACGATGATTCCGGTAGATAAAATCGCCATTGAAAGGTTCCAATTCAGCGATTGGGCAGGATTAAACGATTTTCCGCTACCCCCTTTAGGCTGTAGCCATGACCTCAAATAACCCAGTTCATGACCTGACCCGACTCCGCACGATCTTCGGTGCGGCCCTAACTTCAGATGTTTTAGATCATCTGGGTTATCGAAACCAAGTATTGAAATCAGATGTCAGCATGATCTCAGGCGATGGCGTAATGATGGGTTATGCATTTCCAGTGAGACTTGAAGTTGTTGATACATATCCAGAGGTTCCATATGTAGGTTTGCTTGCCGCACTTGATGCAATTCAAAAAGATCAAGTTTACGTAACACCATCCGGTCGAATGAAGCGTGCTGCACTTTGGGGCGAATTGTTATCGACTGCATGTGCTTTCAAAGGTGTTGCTGGTGCGCTTACCGATGGTCCAGTACGCGATGTAAATCGAATGCGCGCTATGGGCTTCAGAGTATTTGGAGTCGAAACTGATCCAACAGATATTAATAGTCGTTATGAAGTTGTTGAACACAATGTGCAAGCGGTGATTGATGGCGTGACAATAAATCCTGGTGATTTGATTGTTGGCGATGTTGATGGAGTTGTCGTTATTCCACAACATATGATTGATATTGTTGTTGCAAAAGTTGAAGAGAAAAACTCTGGAGAAAGCGATTTCCGCAAAGCCGTCCGCGAAGGAATGGCGCCAAGTGCGGCATTTGCAAAATTTGGCGTTCTGTGAAAAGTCCTAATAATTATTTATGAGCGCGATAAGCAAGATTGATCTTTGGCAGGTCCTTGACTCGCGTGGAATGCCCACAGTCTTGGCTCGAGTCTCTATAGGTGATAAATCAGCGAATGCGATTGCCCCTTCTGGTGCAAGTACTGGGGCACATGAGGCCTTGTTTTTGCGTGACAACAAAACTTCCTACGACGGAAGTAGCGTAAGTGAGACCATTGGCCGTTTCACTAGAGAAGTACTTCCGCACTTAATCGGAATTGATGCAAACGATTTCTCGGCACTTGATAAAAATCTCCGTAATTACGATTCATCAGGTACCTTTTCTAAATTTGGTGGTCATATTCCAGTTGCCATAACAATTGCTGCTTGGTTAGCAACTGCAAAAGTGAATAACGTCGAACCATTTAGAGTGATTGCTGATCATTTGGATAGCACTCCGACTCTCCCGCTCCCGATGGTTAATATCTTTTCTGGTGGAGCTCATGCCGGCGGAGCAATAGATCTGCAGGATATTTTGGCAGTTCCGATAGGAGCAACTTCAATTGAGGAAGCGATAGAGTGGGTTTGGAAAGTTCGGGAATCCACGAAAACCCTGCTGAGTAATGATGGTCATGACCAATCATTAGTTGCCGATGAAGGTGGAGTAACGGCGCGTTTAGGATCTGATGAACAAGCACTCGCATTTGTAAGTGAAGGCATTATCAAAGCAGGGCTTTCAGGCAAAGTAGCTATAGCTCTTGACATAGCAGCAACTCAATCATTTCATGGAGATCATTACGAAATTCATGAAAGTGGAAATCTCAAGAAACTTTCTACAGAGCAATTTGTTTCCAGATGGAGCAATTGGTTAAATCTATTTCCGATCGTCTCAGTAGAAGATGGTGCGGCTGAAGATGACGCCGATGGTTGGAAACAGCAGCAAGAAAATTGTGATCGGATTCAAATCATTGGCGATGATCGTTATGCAACTCAAAATGATCGTCTTTTAAGTGGAATTGCAGCCAAAGAAGCAAACAGTATTTTGATTAAACCAAATCAAGCCGGCACTCTGCATTCTGCGCTAACTGCTCTAACAACCGCTAAAAAAGGTAAATGGGGAACCGTTGTGTCAGCCCGATCTGGTGACACAGAGGAAAGTTGGTTGGTTGATTTAGCGGTTGGCAGCGATGCCGGGCAGATAAAAGTTGGGTCTACACATAGATCGGAGAGAAGTGCTAAGTGGAACCGTTTACTGGAACTTTCACATTTTGCAGCTGCTCCATACATTGGCAAAGCAGCACTATCTCATGTCAAAAACTTAAATTTTTAAACTTTCTCAACTGAAATTACTTGCACTCCCCCGATTGCATTTAAAACATTTAACAAATCTGTTGGATCAGTCCCCGGGATAGCCACAACTAAATCATCTACACCTTCGCCGTTCTCATTTTTGACAACTGAGAGATTGCGGATATCTCCTCCGGCAAAGCCAATTGCTGATGCGACAGTGCCCAGGGATCCAGGACGATCAGGAAGTTTAATCTGGAGGTGAAATTGAGCCATGTATTGATCATACTCCGTCATATTTCCAGCAGGTGAACTGAAGATTAAGGATTTGAAAGGGCACTACCAAGTTTTACAGTAAAGGTTTGTTGGCCACCCGTTGGTAAATCAACCAAAACATTTACTGTTGCATTTGGAGCATATGAACGAATTCTGACAATTGCTTCAACATCACTGTTGATTACAAAACCATCAATTGCTCTGATCACGCTATTTACTGGAATCCCAGCTTTGTCAGCAGCCCCACCTGTGGTTAAGCCAATTATTTTTCCACCCACACCTGTAAAGGTCGGATCAATATTTACACCCATCAGAGGTCTTGTTGATTTACCCGTTTCAATAATTTCGCGAGCAACGCGCATGGCTTGATTAACTGGGATCGAAAATCCGAGTCCGATGCTTCCTGCTTGGCCAGTTGCTGAATCTGCAAGAGATGCAATGGCGGAATTAACGCCCACCATTTGGCCTTGTCCATTTACAAGAGGTCCACCTGAGTTGCCCGGATTCACTGCAGCATCTGTTTGAATCGCATCAATGTAGGACTCAGTAGATGTTGTATTTCCCGTAGTTACCGGACGATTTAATGCTGAAATAATTCCACTTGTTACTGTTCCAGATAGTCCCAGCGGTGAGCCAATTGCAACAGATAAATCTCCAATTACAACTTTGCTTGAATCTCCAATCTCCATAACAGGAAGATTGCCTTTAGAGATTTGAAGAACAGCTAAATCATAAGCAATGTCCCTACCGCGAATTGTCGCGGTAATTTTCTCGCCATTTTGTAATTCCACTTTAACAGTGCCGCTAGAAACCGCATTGGAAATGACGTGATTATTAGTGATCATGTAACTCTTCGTTGCATCACTTTGAATAATCGCGCCTGATCCGGTTCCAGAACCGCCAGTTGCAGTTACTGAAATCGAAACAACTGAAGGTAGAACTTTTGCTGCAATGTCTTTAATAGATAAATTTCCAGAATTATCTTTTGTGATTCCATCAGCCCCTGCAGGTCCAGCGGCGCCTTGCGGTCCGGTAACACTCCAATTAACCAGTGTGCGACCGGCCGGACATTTAGCAGTTTTTGAGTAGTACATAATTTTGGTTTTGCTATCAACGCATGCAGAAACAGTTGGTGAGGCAGAAGTAACTGCATAGGCTCCGCCTCCAGCGACCGCTACGCCCGCCATAAATGCGAACAAAATTTTGCTACCTGTTTTTGTGCTTTTGGATTTAGTAATTGGGTTTATAGCCAAAACTCTCAACGCCCTCACTGCTCCAGATGTCTCAGTCGATTTCATCTTCCTACCTAACTGCATAAGTCTTAGTAAAGGCGGTGCCCTAACTGAGAGCTTTTTGTGTGCTCCCTGACTTGGACTCGAACCAAGAACCTGCCGGTTAACAGCCGGCTGCTCTGCCAATTGAGCTATCAGGGAATAGGCGCAAACCTTATCGCAGGTCGCAACCTGAGCTAAATCTAGATCTGTAGATCGCTTCTCGAAGGCTAAAGGGCGAGATCCCCTAGACCTAGATCATGTAGCGCACGACGCTTGGCCTCTAGAGCCACTAATTCGCCAAAAATACCCATGTATTGCGCGTCCTCAGGAGCGATCCGTTGCAATTTAGATTTGATTTCAGCGACCTGCCGAGTAAAGGAAACCTCCCGCAACCGGGCAAAAACGCTTTCGGCATATCTTTGATTTATTTCACTAGTTTTAATTGGCTCGACCAGCAATTCGCGTAACAAACCTTGGATTACCTCATCTTGATTTTCAAACAATTGCGCCGGATTTTGCAGCCCGTCTCCGATTAAATTGCGGATCGCTTCATAAAGTGGATCGCTGAAATCACCAGGCTCAACTTCACTCCATAGTGCACTAACTGCTGGCTTTTGCAAAATAATTTTCAACGCTTCTCGCTCTAATGTAATAGTGGGACTGGCTTGATCTTGCCGTGGCGCACGTGCACTTTCGCGTCCACCTGAATTTCGACCAACAGCATCGCGAACTGATTCAATATCCATTCCTAGCCAACCTGCAAGCGCTCTGGTGTATTCAGGGCGCAGTGAACGATCACGAATTTTTGCAACTAGCGGTGCACTCTCGCGCAACGCGGCAACTCTTCCTTCTGCTGTGGCTAAATCATAATTTTTTAAATGTGTTTTAATCGCGAATTCAAATAGCGGTACGCGCTTAGCAACTAAATCACGAACAGCTGCATCGCCACTTTTAATTCTAAGGTCACATGGATCCAAACCATTTGGCTCGACAGCTACAAATGTTTGCGTTACAAATTTCTGATCATCACCAAATGCTCGCATCGCCGCTTTTTGGCCTGCCGCATCACCATCAAATGTGAAAATTACTTCACCGCGAAATGAATCATCATCCATCAAGAGTCTGCGCAAAATCCGGATATGTTCATCACCAAAAGCAGTTCCACATGTAGCAACAGCGGTGGTGACTCCCGCTAAATGCGCTGCCATCACATCGGTATAGCCTTCTACAACTACAACTTGCCTGGTTTTAGCAATCTCTTTTTTGGCAATATCGAGTCCATACAAAAGTGCGCTCTTTTTGTAAACGATGGTTTCAGAAGTATTCAAATACTTTGGGCCAGTGTCTTCCTCAGATAATTTCCGAGCACCAAAACCAACTACATCACCTGAAATCTCGTGAATTGGCCAGATCAATCTATTGCGAAAACGATCAATAAAACCGCGCTGACCCTCTTTAGTCAGTCCAGCCATCTCAAGTTCAATATCAGTGAACCCTTTTGCCTTCAAATGCTTTGACAGTGCATCCCATTCATCAGGTGCGTACCCCACTCCAAAACTTTCTGCAGCAGCGCGATCAAATCCGCGTTGTTTTAAAAATTCCCGACCGACTTGAGCTGGGCCTGGACCATTTAACTGTTCCTTGTAAAAAGCCGCCGCAAATTTATTTGCTTCCAGTACGCGTTTGCGTTCGCTGCCACTTATGCGCGGTGAAGAATCAGATGAGCTTTCATAATTAAGTTGGTAATTCATTCGATCTGCAAGACGTTCGACAGCTTCGGTGAAAGAAAGATGTTCAATTTTCATCACAAAAGAAATAACATCTCCACCTGTTTGGCATCCAAAGCAGTGGTAATAACCTTTGCTTGGCGTCACGTGAAAAGATGGACTCTTTTCATCGTGGAACGGACACAAACCTTTCTTTTGCCCTCCACCAGCACTTTTTAGTTGGACGTAATCAGCAACAACATCATCAATTCGACTGGTGTCGCGGATGTGAGCCACATCAGCATCAATTATTCGGCCGGCCATAAGGCGATCCTAATTCCCATCTATCTTGGCAAGTAACAGATCTACAGCGGGGTCGGTCAATGAAGCGATTTGATCGACAATAACCCGTACCTTTTCATTATCTGAGCAGGCCTCTTGCCAGCTGAGTTGAAAATTTCGATCCAGATATTTCGGTGCGTTCTCACTTAAGGCAGAAAAAAGTCTTTGAATAAATGTGCGCTCACGCTCGTATCTATCGAGTGAACTTTGCGCACGGAAAATGTAATGAGCCGAAATTGCTTTTAGAAGTGCGACCTCAACTCGTTCATTCTGTGGCACTACTAAATTTGCTTCATAACGGGTAAGTGGTGAATCTCCATATTTGGATCGTGTTGCCAACTCGGCACCATGAGCAAAACGACCAATTAATTGACTTGTTAAATCTTTAAGTCTGGCCATAGCACCATGCGAACCATCAAAGTTATTTGGCCAACAAGAAAGTGCTTGTAAGCGATCTAGCCCTTTTTCAAACTCTTCTTGGCTTAAATTCGGTAAATTCTCATCAGCACTTAACTCCCAGAGTTTTTCAATATCAGCTCTAAATGAGTTAATTGAAATCAATCCTGCCTGTAGTGCATCTTCGAAATCGTGCACTGAATAAGCAACGTCATCAGACCAATCCATGATCTGGGCTTCAAGTGGTTTTGAAAACTTAATATCAGATGAATTAGATGAACCACTAGTCGATTTTGCCCAGTTGAAATGTGCAAGATCATCTTGATAGACACCAAATTTAGTTGGCAGTTTTTCATTTTCTCCCGTAGCCCATGGATATTTAATGGATGCATCCAAAGTTGCGCGAGTTAAATTCAATCCTGCAGATAAACCTTGATCTGAAATTGTTTTTGGTTCAAGACGTACCAAAATTCGAAAACTTTGAGCATTGCCTTCAAAACCTCCACTTGCAGATGCAAGTTCACTAAGTGCATTTTCACCATTGTGACCAAAAGGAGGATGTCCTAAATCATGAGCTAGACATGCAGTCTCAACTAAATCCGGATCTGCACCGAGTGCGGCGCCAATTTCACGCCCTACTTGGGCGCATTCAAGTGAGTGCGAAAGACGAGTACGTGGAAAATCACTCGCCCATGGCACTGCAACTTGGGTTTTTGCCGCTAAACGGCGTAATGCTGCAGAGTGCAGTACACGTGCGCGATCGCGGGCAAACTCAGTACGTCCGGGCCGTTTTGCTGGCTCGCTGACATACCGTTCGCGATCAAATTCTGAGTACCCCACAGCCCTCACCTTAGTAGAAGGGGCCGACTAGAGCCCAAAACCAGCATCCCTTATCAGGCTTTAGCGATCACTTAAATTTATGCCCGCTCTTCCTAAAGTAATATATGCAAGGTAGGCAACGCTCTCACGCAACAAATATTTTGAAGTCGCCGAAGAAACAGAGTTTGGACCATCTTTAACTGGTGAACATGTGGCTGAAATTCCTAAATCTCTAGCCATAGTTGTTGCGCGAAGACAATGCCATGGATCTGTAACTAGTAAAACTTCTTTACCCTTTACAACTCTTGCATACGCCTTGGTACTCGAAAGAGTATCTCTACCTTTAGGCACTGAAATTGCAGCAGAGTTCTTAACGCCATTTTTGACTAGCCAATATCTTCCAGAGGCGCCTTCGGTAGTTCGATCACCTGGTGCGCCAGAACCTACGGTGATGATTTGATCGACTAAATTTTCTTTATAAAGAATTCGCGCTTGCTTCAATCTCGCCTCAAGAACTGGTCCAGGACGACCATTAAATTGTGCCGCTCCTAAAACTATCGCCACATCAGATTTATTCTCGACTGGATGTGTGCCACTCCACCAAACTCTGCCCACTATTAATGTCGGAATAGCAACCACAATAATTACCATCAATGAAATCAATCTAAAAATTATTTTAAACGGGTTCATCCTCCAGAAACCAGATCTTCAACTTCAATATGTGCATACTCATCTGGATCATCCAGCCACTTATCTGGTAATGCAATTGTTCTAATCGATGATGATCTTCCGCGTGGTTGTTCACCTAATGCAACTGGATATGGTTGTTGCTCAATCTCACCAAGTAAATCTCGCAACTGTTGAATATTCTCAATCATCGCCAGAGATGCACGAATCTCTCCACCAACACGAAATCCTTTTAAATACCAAGCCATATGTTTACGTAAATCTCGTGCTGCACGAAATTCATCTTCAAAATAATCTCCAAGTAATTCACCGTGACGCACCATAATTTGCGCAACTTCACGCAAGGTTGGCTGCTGTGGAATTTCACGACCTTCAAATGCAGCAACTAACTCTGCGAATAACCACGGTCTTCCTAAACATCCGCGGCCAACTACAACGCCGTGGCAACCGCTTTGTTCAACCATATTTATTGCATCAGCACCTGACCAGATGTCACCATTACCTAAAACTGGTGTTCCATATGGCGCTAAATGTTCAACTAATCTGCCAATCGCATCCCATTGGGCTTTTCCGGAGTACATTTGTGCTGCAGTTCGCGCGTGAAGTGCTACCCAACTTACGCCGAGTATTGCCGCACTCTCACCTGCCTCTAAATATGTAATGTGATCGCTGTCGATGCCAATTCGCATCTTTACTGTTACTGGAATACCAAATGGTTTTGCTGATTTCACAACTGATTCCACAATTGCCGAAAACAATTTACGTTTGAAAGGAAGCGCTGCTCCTCCACCTTTTCGAGTAACTTTTGGTACAGGGCATCCAAAATTTAAATCAATATGATCAGCTAAATTCTCGCGCCCCAACATTGTTACGGCCTGCCCTACAACTACTGGATCCACCGCATATAACTGAACTGATCTAGGAAATTCACCTTTACCTGGAGTGATCATCCGTAAAGTTTCGGGGTGACGCTCAACAAGAGCACGTGCTGTCACCATCTCTGAAACAAAGAGTCCAGCACCTTGTTCTCGACAAAGCAATCTAAAAGCGGCATTGGTAATTCCAGCCATTGGAGCTAAAACAACTGGGGGGTCAATTTGAATCTCCCCAGTTGGGATTTGAAGTTTAAGCGGCTTTAACAGCCGAGCAGGCGTGGAGCTAACCATGTTTCCACTTGATCTATAGAGATGCGAACTTGTTCCATCGAATCGCGTTCACGAATTGTTACTGCGTTGTCTTCAAGAGATTCAAAATCAATAGTGATGCAATATGGAGTTCCAATTTCATCTTGACGACGATAGCGGCGACCAATTGCACCCGAATCATCAAAATCAATACTCCAGTTTTTACGTAATTGCGCCGCAAGATCACGAGCCTTAGGTGACAAATCAGCGTTACGCGATAACGGCAACACTGCAGCCTTAATTGGGGCTAAGCGATGATCAAGACGTAATACAACCCGCTTTTCCATCTCACCTTTTGCATTTGGTGCTTCATCCTCAGTGTAAGCATCCATCAAGAAAGTAAGTGCGCAGCGATCAACTCCAGCCGCTGGTTCAATTACAAATGGGGTCCAATGCTCATTTTTTTCCTGGTCAAAGTAAGAAAGATCTTTTCCAGAAGCAGCAGAGTGCGCTTTTAAATCAAAATCAGTTCGGTTAGCGATTCCTTCGAGTTCGCCCCATTCAGTTCCTGCAAATTCAAATTTATATTCAATATCTGCAGTGCGCTTTGAGTAGTGCGACAATTTTTCTTTTGGATGGTCATAAATTCGCAGGCGATCTGGGTTAATTCCCAAATCTTTGTACCAAGCCAATCTGGTATCAATCCAATATTGGTGCCAATCTTCATCAGTCCCTGGAACTACAAAAAATTCCATCTCCATTTGTTCAAACTCCCGAGTACGGAAAATAAAGTTTCCTGGGGTAATTTCATTTCGGAATGATTTGCCAATCTGTCCGATTCCAAATGGTGGTTTTTTACGTGATGTAGTCATAACTTGATCAAAATTTATGAAAATTCCCTGCGCTGTCTCAGGGCGTAGATATGCCAAACCAGATTCATCCTCGACTGGTCCTAAATAAGTTTTTAGTAATCCTGAAAATTGTTTTGGAGCAGTGAACTGACCTTTGTTGCCACAGGCAGGGCAATTAACGTCAGCTAAAGATTCTGGCGCTTTCTTATGCTTTGCTTCGTACGCTTCTTCCAAGTGATCAGCGCGGTAACGTTTATGGCAAGCGGTGCACTCTGTTAAT
>SYCR01000061.1:0-13318 GCA_005786885.1 Actinomycetota bacterium
AAGGGACAGAGGAGCACTTATCAGCGCAGAACCCCGCATCAACGATCAAATCCGAGTTGCTGCTGTTCGATTAATTGGACCAAATAGCGAACAGATCGGAATCGTCGCAATAGCTGAGGCGATTCAAATGGCAATTGATGCAGATCTAGATTTAGTCGAGATCGCACCGGAGGCTGATCCACCTGTTTGCAAAATTATGGATTTTGGAAAATTCAAGTACGAGATCGCTCAAAAAGCGAGAAGTGCGCGAAAGAACCAAACACATGTTTTGATCAAAGAGATGAAGATGCGCCCAAAGATTGATACGCACGATTATGAGACCAAGAAAGCTCATATCGAACGTTTCCTTCGCGGAGGGGACAAGGTCAAAGTGACGATGATGTTTCGTGGTCGTGAGCAAGCTCGTCCAGATACCGGTTATCGCTTGTTAGTGAAACTGGCGGAGGATGTAGTTGATTGCGCAACTGTCGAGTTTGCACCAAAACTTGATGGCCGCAATATGGTGATGGTTCTAGCGCCTACGAAGCGCAAGAACGAAGCAGTTGCTGAAGCAAGAGCAGCCAGACAAGCCGCTCAAAATTCAGCTGAGAATTCAACCCAGAATTCACCGGAATAGATTTAAGTAGAAAGCAGGAGAGTAGATATGCCTAAGATGAAAACCCATAGTGGGGCAAAGAAGCGGTTCAAGGTAACTGGAACCGGAAAAATTATGCGCGAGCGCGCTGGAAAGCGCCACCTTCTAGAAGGTAAGAGTTCACGTCGCACACGTCGTCTCTCCGGTGATGTTGTTGCTAATGATGCAACTACAAATACCGCCAAGCGTCTACTCCGTTTGAAGTAAGGAAAGGTTGATCTAGATGGCAAGAGTTAAGCGCGGTGTTCATGCCGCAAAGAAGCGTCGTACAACTCTCGAGCGTGCAAGTGGTTACACCGGTCAACGCTCTCGTTTGTTTTCACGTGCGAAGGAACAAGTTACCCACTCAATGGTGTACGCCTTCAACGATCGCAAAGATAAAAAAGGTCAGTTCCGTCGTTTGTGGATTGCGCGTATCAACGCCGCTGCACGTCAAAATGACATGACCTACAATCGTTTTATCCAAGGATTGAAAGTTGCTGGTGTTGAAGTCGACCGCCGTGTACTTGCAGATCTTGCGATTAATGATCCTCAAGCATTTAGCACATTGGTGGAAGTAGCACGCAAGCACGCTGTTGTTGCATAGTTAATTGATCGCTAATGAATAGCGTTTTGACGAGCCTTCGCTCACCCCATATCGGGAGAGTGAAGGCTCTTCATACTTCTAAGGGCAGGAAAACAGCTAATGAGTTTTTAGTTGAGGGGCCTCAAGCAGTTGGAGCGGCTGCAAAATCAAAAAGATTCAAAGTTACCCAGATATATGTGACTGAAGCTGCTTTACTTCAATTTAGTAAATTAATAACTTCTGATCCAATTGTTGTTAGCGAAAAAGTTATGGCCGCGATGAGTTCAGTTGAGAATTCTCAAGGCATTTTGGCCACTTGCATGAAAGATGCGCTACCAGATTTAAACAAGTTAACTGCAACTGCAAATTTATTGATTTATTGTCATGAGATAAATGACCCAGGAAACCTCGGCACAATAATTAGAAGTGCCCATGCTCTTGGGGCACAGGGTCTTGTCTTATCTCCAGGAAGTGTTGATCCTTTTTCCCCTAAAGTTGTCCGTGCATCAGCAGGTTCTTTGTGGCAACTTCCGTTTGTAATAAATATTAATTTCGAAGAATTGGTTCGATCTGCTCAAGAAGTTGGTATGAAAAGTATTGCAATGACTGGTGTCGGGAAAAAAACATTAAACGATTACATTAATTTGCTTCCAAAAAAGTCTGTTTTTGTCTTCGGTAATGAGGCTCATGGCCTACCGAAAGAGATCATCACAAAATGCGACGAGCAGGTAAGAATTCCAATGAAGGCAGGGGCTGAGAGCCTGAACCTCGCCACGTCTGCAGCTCTTGTGATTTACGCAGCATCTAACGCCCAGACGCCGATAGAATAAATATTGTGTCTGCAGATCTTGAAGCCATAGTTTCGGCTGCCTTAACCGCTTTTAGCCAAGCATCGGATTTAGAAGAGTTTAAAAGCGCCAGATTGGCTCATGCTGGAGATAAATCTGCAATTGCGATGGCCAATCGCGAGCTCGCCACTTTGTCAGCCAGTGAAAAATCAGAACGCGGAAAAGTGATCAACGATGCAAGATCTCGGATCAATCAAGCCGCCTTATCTCGCGAAGCATTACTTGTAGATGAGAGAGATCAACGTGTACTTGTCGAAGAGCGGGTAGATGTAACTCTTCCGTTAGATCGCAAGTCGCCAGGTGGGATCCATCCACTGACATCACTTCGTGAAGACATTAGCGATCTGTTCATCGGCATGGGTTATGAAGTTGCTGAAGGTCCTGAAATCGAAGCAGAGTGGTTAAATTTTGATGCGTTGAATATTCCAGCCGATCACCCAGCACGAACCATGCAAGATACATTTTTTATTGAGCCAATATCTGCTGGTTTGGTACTACGGACCCATACATCTCCAGTTCAAATCCGAACCATGCTCGAACGAACACCACCAATTTATGTGATCTGCCCAGGACGTACTTTTAGATCTGATGAATTAGATGCAACTCATACGCCGGTGTTTAATCAAGTTGAAGGCTTAGTCATTGATCGCGGAATTACCATGGCAAATTTAAAGGGAACTTTGGACCATTTTGCTACTGCAATGTTTGGCCAAGGAATCGTCACGAGATTGCGTCCATCATTTTTCCCATTTACTGAACCGAGTGCTGAAGTCGATATTCGATGTTTTGCTTGTCGTGGAGAAAATACTCTTGAGAATGATTCATGTCGCACCTGCCGCGGAGAAGGCTGGATTGAATGGGGCGGTTGTGGAATGGTTAATCCGAAAGTTCTACAAGCGTGCGGCGTAGATCAAAATGAATTTTCTGGCTTTGCTTTTGGGATGGGATTAGAAAGAACGCTTATGTTCCGCCATGGAATCACTGATATGCGAGACATTGTTGAAGGCGATATTAGATTTACTCAGCACTTTGGAGCCGGAAGATGAAATTTCCAATCTCCTGGGTCAGCGAATTTGTAAAACTTCCTAAAGATTTAGATTCTGATTCCATCACTCAAGCACTTGTCGGCGCTGGGTTTGAAGTAGAGGGTGTTCAAAATTTAGCTGATGAAATCAAAGGACCAATCAAATTTGGAAAAGTAATTTCTATTGAAGAAATTACTGAGTATAAGAAACCAATTAGATGGGTAAGTGTGGATGTTGGCGAAATTCACAATGTAATTTGCGGAGCGCAGAACTTCAAAGTGGGCGACCATGTCGTTGTGGCTTTACCTGGCGCTTCATTGCCAGGACCTTTTCCGATTGCCGCTAGAGAAACTTACGGTCGCACCAGCGATGGCATGATCTGCAGTGCTCGAGAATTGGGAATGGGAGATGACCACACTGGAATCTTGGTTATGGAAGAACAAGATTCACCAATTGGTAGCGATGCGATTGCAACCTTAGGTTTAGATGAAGTTATTTTTGATGTTGCGATTAATCCAGATCGTGGTTACGCCATGTCTATCCGAGGAATAGCCCGCGAACTCGCGACAGCTTTTAACCTTGATTTTCAAGATCCAGCCTCATTAGTAGATGTTGACGATGCAAATAGTCAATCCGGTCCTATCAAAGTCTCAATTAATGAGGGTGCGGATCGAATTCATCTTCGCTCGGTAAGTGAAGTAAATCCAAATGCGAAATCACCGCTTTGGATGGTTCGCAGATTACAGATGTGTGGCATGCGATCAATATCAATCGCAGTTGATGTGACAAATTATGTAATGATCGAACTAGGGCAACCTTTGCACGCTTTTGACTCCGATCGCATTAAAGGTTCCATCATTGTTCGGTCGGCAAAAGAGATCAAAACAATCAAGACTTTAGATGAGCAAGAACGCGAATTATTCCCAGAAAATCTTTTAATTGCCGATGAATCAGGTGCTTTAGCGATAGCAGGAACAATGGGTGGATTTGAATCTGAGGTAACCGCCAAAACTAAAGCAATCACAATTGAAGCGGCGCATTTTGACCCAGTTTTGATTGCCAAAAATGCTCGATCACATAAATTATCAACTGAAGCATCACGACGATTTGAACGTGGTGTAGACCCACTACTTACACACATCGCTTCGATGCGAGCGGTCAACCTATTAGTCGAACATACGGGAGCTAAATACATTGGGTTTAATTCGGTAGATAATTTAAAACCATCTCAAAAAATCGAATTTGATCCGCAAGCACCAAGCAGAGTAATTGGTGGAAAATACCCCCATAAAGTTGTCCAAGAAGTTCTACGTGCAATTGGTTGCGAAATTGATGAAAGCAAAAAAGATCTTTGGCAAGTTACGCGTCCTTCGTGGCGACCAGATCTAAACGCAAGCATCGACCTGGTTGAAGAGGTTGCCAGGTTAAATGGTTATGAAAATATCCCATCAATTCTTCCTGCTTCTCCTCTAAGTAGGGGACTGACACTGGCTCAACGACGACGTCGACGCGTAGTTCAACTATTAGCAAATCGCGGATTAACTGAAGTTCAAAGTTATCCATTTGTGAGTGCTGAAACTATTTCAATCATGGGTTTCACTGGAGATCGAGCAAAATCTTATCGACTAGTAAATCCTATTTCGGAACAAGAACCGTTCTTGAGGACTCATTTAGTTCCGGGATTAATTCAGACAGGGCTTAAGAATTTTAGCCGCGGAGTTAGATCGCTTGGAATTTTTGAAATCGGAAATATTTATCGAGCAATTAATGAACCTTCGGATTCACCAATTATTGGGGTGGATACAAAACCATCTGCCGAAGAAATTGCTAAGTTGTTAGCTCATGTCCCTAAACAACCGCTTTGCATCGGAGGTTTTTTCGCGGGTGCAATAGAACGCGAGAGTTGGTGGGGCAAGGGTCGCAATTTTGACTGGAGTGATGCCACCGAGGCAGCTGTTGAAGTTGTCCGCAGTTGTGGCTTTGAACCAACAATCCATGCAAGCGATTTCGCTCCGTGGCATCCGGGCCGCTGCGCAGAGTTGCGAGTAAACGGAACCATGGTCGGGCATTCAGGTGAGTTGCATCCAAGAGTTATTTCTGCGCTGGGATTACCAGAACGTGCCGGCGCATTTATGGTTAATCTCGATGCAATTCCTTATCCTGAATCAGTCAAAGCCAAATCGATCACAACGATGGTTCCAACGATTCAAGACATTGCGCTGATTGTTAAAAGTGAAGTGGTTTTGGCTGATTTAATTAACGCCCTGATTCAAGGTGCTGGAGAACTTTTAGAGAAGATTGAACTCTTCGATCGCTATCAAGGGGCCGGCGTACCCGAGGGTCAACTTTCATATGCATTTACCCTCACCTTTAGGGCCGCCGACCGCACCTTGACCGCGGAGGAAGTTGGTGGATACAGAGCCAGCGCAATCGAGAGTGCGAACAAGGCCTGCGGAGCGGTACTCCGAGGATAAAACTGGTCTTTGAGCCTGTTTTAAATGTATAAAATTGCATGACTATGCATAAATACTGTATATTGCAAGTATGAAAATCGGTGTTGTTGGAGCCAGTGGTTATGCGGGTGGCGAGCTGCTTCGTTTATTGGCCACGCATCCGGAATTTGAAATTAGTGCGGCCATGGCGGCCTCTTCAGCTGGAACCCCTATTACTGAAATCCATCCCCACCTACGTCTCTTTTCTAATCAAAAATTTACGGCTGTTGATACACCGTTTCTTAACTCATTGGATTTAGTTTTCTTAGCCCTGCCACATGGAGAATCAGCAAAATTAATTTCGCAGTTAACGACTCCAAAGATTGTGGACCTTGGAGCAGATTTCAGGTTAGAGGCAAATGATTCTTGGAATAAATTTTACGGTGGAACACATGCAGGAACATGGACCTATGGTTTGCCAGAAATGCCGGGACAACGAGAAAAAATCAAGAAGGCAACACAGATTGCAAATCCTGGTTGTTATGCAACCGCAATCTCGGTTGGACTTTTGCCACTTATTCCTTTTCTAACAAATCAAGGTTTGAAAGAAATTACTGTTGTTGCTGCTTCAGGAACTACCGGAGCCGGAAGATCACTAAAAAGTAATTTACTCGCAAGTGAAGTAATGGGCTCGCTCTCAGCGTATAAAGTTGGGGGAGTTCATCAGCACACTCCTGAAATTGAAGAAAACATCAAGCGAATTACGAACAAGGAAATAACGCTTTCTTTCATTCCAATTTTGGCTCCGATGCCAAGAGGGATTTTGGCAACGATTAGTGCATCTGTATCTACAGATTTATCTTTACATGAATTACAAGATGCTTTTGAAATTGCCTATGGAAAAGAAATGTTTATTGAAGTGTTGAATTCAGGCGAGTCTTTGCAAACTTCATCATTAACGGGAAGTAATGGATTACAACTCCAAATCTTTTTAGATAAAAGGACCAATAAAGCAATAGTTATTGCCGCTATTGATAATTTAGGAAAAGGCGCTGCCGGACAAGCGATTCAAAATGCCAATTTAATTTGTGGCTTTGCCGAGGATGCAGGACTAACTCCAGTTGGTTTGCACTCATGAGCACCAATCCAAAAGGTTTTTTGGCCACAGGAATTGCTGCTGGATTGAAAAGTAGTGGCTTAGCTGATCTGGCTTTAATCCAAAATGTTGGCCCGTTAAAAAGTGCGGCTGCGGTCTTCACTAAAAATCGAGTTATTGCAGCCCCTGTTGTCTGGAGCAAACAGGTAATTAAAGATGGACAGATAGAAGCTGTACTGCTGAACTCCGGTGGGGCTAATGCCTGTACTGGTCCTGAAGGTTTTGCAGATACGCATAAAAGCGCTGAAATCCTCTCAGAAAGTCTAGAGATTTCCTCTTCGAACACTTTTATTTGTTCTACCGGATTGATTGGCGTTCGGCTTCCAATGGAGAAGATTGAATCAGGCATTGGTTTAGCAGTGAGCAATCTGAAATCTGATGATTGGGATAGCGCGGCAACTGCGATTATGACAACGGATTCCAAACCAAAGATCGCTAAATCAAATAATGAAGGTATTTCATTTATCGGAATTGCAAAAGGCGCTGGAATGTTGGCTCCATCTTTAGCAACGATGTTATGTGTCTTAGCGACGGACGCAGTTGTTGAGCCAAATGAGCTAAAGGCAGCTCTTGAATATGCTACTGAACAAACATTTGATCGAATAGATTCAGATGGATGCACATCAACAAATGACACTGTTTTAGTAATGGCGTCAGGTTCCTCAGGAGTGAAAATCTCTCTGGAGAGCTTAAAGACACAATTAGTAGAACTCTGCGCATCACTGGCTCATCAATTGATAAGCGATGCAGAAGGACATACAAAAATAATCGCCGTAAGAGTTATAAATGCTGTAAATGAAAATGATGCAGTATCTGTCGGTCGGGCCTGCGCACGTAACAACTTATTGAAATGTGCAATCTTTGGTGAAGATGCAAATTGGGGACGGATTTTGGCAGCTATTGGCACTACAGATGCAATTTTCGATCCAGCAGATTTAGATGTCTCCATTAATGGTGTAATGATTTCGAAGAACAGCGCACCTTGGGCTGATCGTGCACTTGTAGATATGAGTGGAAAAGATGTCTCGATTTTAATCGATTTGAAGAGCGGAAAATCAGAGGCAACTGTTTGGACAAATGATTTAAGCACAATGTACGTTCATGAGAATTCGGCGTACTCATCATGATCGTTATTAAATATGGTGGCCATGCGATGACAGACGCGAACCTCCAAAGCGCATTTGCTAATGAAGTTGTTTCATTACAAAGAAGCGGTAAGCAACCTGTCATAGTGCATGGTGGAGGGCCACAGATTGAAACTGCATTGGAAAAACTTGGGATTAAGTCCGAGTTTATTTCCGGATTGCGAGTTACAACGCCTGAAATCATGAGTGTCGTTCAACAGGTCTTGTGTGGTGAGGTACTCCGTTCCGTGGTTAGTTCAATAAATAATGCCGGCGGGAATGCCGTTGGTATAACTGGTCGCGATTCAAATTTGATCACCGCCATTCGTAAACCCAAAATCATTAAGGGGGAATCAATAGATTTGGGCTTGGTTGGCGAGATTGATCATGTCGATGCATCGATCGTTACGACATTGCTTGCAGACGGAAACATTCCAGTGATCGCTCCAGTTAGCCAAGACAAAAATGGGGAGCCGTTAAATGTAAATGCAGACATCGCTGCGGGCGCAATAGCCGGGGCTTTAAAAGCCGAATTAGCATTGTTTTTGACTGATGTGTCAGGCCTCTATAGAAGTTGGCCAGATGAAAGTAGTTTAATCAGCGAGATGTCCAGTAATGACGCAAGAGAATTACTTCCCACTTTAAGTGCAGGAATGATTCCAAAAATTACGGCTTGTTTAAATGCAATCGACTCTGGAGCAAATTGTGCTCGAATTAGTGACGGAAGAATTTCTGGTGCAATTACTAACGCCGTTTCTGGAACCGTAGGAACATTGGTGTATTCATGAGCATTTCAGAACAGTGGAACGATGTATTCACTTCTAATTATGGATCTCCACGGATATTGCTTACCGAAGGTAAAGGTTTGCATGTCAAGGACAGCAATGGTCGGGAGTATCGGGATTTTCTAGGCGGGATTGCAACCAACATAGTTGGCCATGCCAACCCTAAAGTTATTAAAGCTGTCGAAGATCAGATCAAGACTCTTTCACATGTCAGTAATTTATATGCGCATCCGCAAGTACTTAAACTTGCCCAGAAATTGAAAGAACTTGTTGGTGACGATTCAGCAAGAATATTCTTTTGCAACTCTGGAGCAGAAGCGAATGAAGCCGCAATCAAGGCTTCACGTCTCACTGGAAAATCTAAAATTGTGGCTTTCACAAATAGTTTTCACGGCAGAACCATGGGAGCGTTGTCAATAACTGGACAGCCAGGTAAAGCGGCACCCTTTGAACCGCTCTTACCAGGAGTTAAATTCTTAAAATATGGAGATTTCAAAAGTTTGAAAAAAGGAATTACTAAACGCATTGCGATGGTAATGATCGAACCCATTCAGGGAGAAGCCGGTGTTTTAACTCTGCCTAAAGGTTTTCTGACTGCCGTAAGAGAAAGATGTACAGAGGTGGGAGCGCTACTAGGAATCGATGAAGTTCAAACTGGAATGGGCAGAACTGGAAAGTGGTTTGGCTACCAACATGAAGGTATCAAGCCCGACATCATCACGCTAGCCAAGGGATTAGGTGGTGGGTTGCCACTTGGTGCGATGATCGCACTTGGTGAAAGTGCGAAGTTGTTTACTCCCGGAACTCATGGATCAACTTTTGGTGGTAATCCAATAAGTGTGGCTGCCTCACGTGCAGCAATTTCGGTAATCGAAGATGATCACCTGCTTTCTAACATTACCTCTCTAGGTGAATTAATAATTAATGCGGCTCAAACATTTCCAAAGATTAAAGAAGTACGTGGTGCTGGCTTATTGATCGGCATCGAATTTATTGAACCAATTGGATCAGAAATCCTGGCAGCGTTAGAAGATCGTGGATTTTTAGTTAATTCACCCAATCCGACAACGATTCGAATCTCACCACCACTTATCGCAACCGAGACAGATGTAAATGACTTTCTCGTCGCTCTACGGGCAATATTGGTAGGTAGATTATGAGTACTCCTCACACAAAGGTTGCCAGGCAGGAAATGATTAAAGATTGGATCACTCAGGGCAGTATTCATTCACAACTTGAAATTGTGGATCGCTTGAAAAATTCAGGTTTCGATGTGACTCAAGCGACCGTCAGTCGCGATTTAGAGGATATTGGGGCAGTACGCGGAAGGGATTCGCAAGGAGATCCAAATTATCGAATTAATCAAGAATCAATTGACGAACCCTTGAGCAAACTCTCTCGATTAATAAGTGATCTCTTAGTTGATGTGAAATCAAGTGGCAATTTAACAGTTTTGCGAACGCCGCCAGGAGGTGCTCAATTACTTGCGAGCGCTCTAGATCGCGCTTCAAGAGCGGGCACCGTTCCACAGATTATTGGCACTATTGCTGGAGATGACACAGTTTTAGTTGTTTCAAGTGAATCTGATGGAGCAGCGCAAAACGCACAGTTATTACTGAGTTTGGCACAATCGGAACAGATATGATTTTGATTCGCTACACCAATGATTTTTGTGACCAGTTAGGGGAGAAGTAATGGCGCTATGGGGTGGCAGATTTGCGGATGCTCCATCTGATGCACTTGTAGCGCTTTCTCGTAGCGTTCATTTTGATTGGAGATTAGCTCCTTACGACCTTGATAGCAGCCAAGTTCATTTAACCAACCTCCTAAATTCAAAAATAGTATCGCAAAGTGATTTTGAGAAAATTAAAGCAGCGATCAATTTATTGAGGTCTGATGTTATTTCTGGAAAAGCATTACCGAAGGGTGATGACGAAGATGTGCATTCAGCTTTAGAGCGGATTTTGAGTGAACGAATCGGCGAATTAGGAAGTGCTTTACGCGCGGGCCGATCACGTAATGATCAGATTGCAACAGATTTACGTCTTTACTTAAGAGATGTCGGCGTGGGGCTAGCGCAACTACTTTTAGATTTAGAGAAAGCATTGGCAAAACTTGCTACTGATTATTCCGATGCGCCGGCACCAGGTTTTACCCATTTACAACATGCTCAACCAGTAATTTTTGGTCATGAGTTGGCGAAGCATGCGCATGCAATTTCCCGGGATATCGAGAGATTGCAACAGTGGTGGGAACGCACCGGCGTAAGTCCTTTGGGAGCCGGAGCCCTATCTGGTTCAGCGCTATCAACTGATCCAGTATCAAGTGCTCATACTCTCGGATTTCATAGTTCTGCCGAAAATAGTATTGATGCAGTTCGTGATCGTGATTTTGCTGCAGAATTTTTATTTATTGCTGCATTGATCGGCGTTCATCTTTCTCAAATTGGTGAAGAGTGGACAATTTGGACGACAACAGAGTTCGGCTGGGCAAAGTTAGATGATGCTTACTCCACTGGCTCATCAATAATGCCGCAAAAGAAAAACCCAGACATCGCTGAATTAGCGCGTGGAAAATCCGGAAGATTAATTGGCGATTTAACTAGCTTGTTAGTCACCTTGAAAGGATTGCCATTTGCATACAACCGAGATCTCCAAGAAGATAAAGAGCCAGTTTTTGACGCTGTGGACACATTAGAAATACTCTTGCCAGCATTAACTGGAATGGTTTCAACAACAATTTTCGACCGCAAAAAAATGGCAATCGGTGCATCACTTGGTTTTTCACTTGCTACAGAGATCGCCGATTTTCTTGCCAAAGAAGGGGTTGTTTTTGCCCAAGCCCATGAAGTTGCCGGGAAAGCGGTTGCTCTTTGTGAAAGCAGTGGTCGACAACTAGAAGATTTAACTCTTGCAGAGCTAACTTCCTTGCACCCAAAACTTACTGATTCAGTAAAGAGTTCATTAACTGTGAAAGGCGCCCTAGAAGCGCGTGATAGTTACGGTGCGACCTCGCCAAAACAAGTACGCGCCCAATTAAGCAGATTAGATACGCTTATGGTTTCCCAACAAGAATGGATAGAAACCAGAGTGATTGATCTATGAGTGAGAACTCTTTACTGACTGAACTGGAATGGCGCGGTTTAATTTCGCAGACCACCGATCGACAAGAGTTATCTAAAGCCTTAGATAAAAAGCCACTAACTTTGTATGTTGGTTTTGATCCAACAGCCCCAAGTTTGCATGTTGGCAACCTGGTAGTACTTCTTGCTTTGCGCAGGTTTCAAATGGCTGGGCACAGGCCAATCGCATTGGTTGGTGGCGCTACTGGCTTGGTGGGGGATCCAAGTGGAAGATCAGATGAGCGCACACTTAATGAAGAGGCCACTGTTCAAGAATGGGTTGAACGGATCCGCAAACAAGTTTCCAAATTTATCGATTTTGATTTAACTCCGAATGGTGCGTTAGTTGCAAACAATCTAGATTGGACTGCTCCATTATCTGCAATTGAATTTCTACGTGATATTGGAAAGCATTTTTCAGTCAATCTAATGTTAAGCAAAGATTCAGTTTCTTCTCGTTTGGAAAGTAATGGAATTTCTTACACAGAGTTTTCATACCAAGTTTTGCAATCTTATGATTTCCTAGAACTCTTCCGCCGCGAGAACTGCGTGTTGCAAATCGGCGGTAGCGATCAATGGGGAAACATAACGGCAGGGCTAGATCTAATTCGTCGCGTTACTGGTGGATCTGCACATGCCTTAACAATTCCATTACTTGCAAAAGCGGATGGAAGTAAATTTGGAAAATCTGCATCAGGAAGTATTTGGTTAGATCCAGAACTCACTTCACCATATGCGTTTTATCAGTACTGGTTTAACAGCGACGACAAGGATGTAATTCCATTTATCAAAGTATTTACATTCGCTACTCGTGATGAAGTTATTGAATTAGAAAAAGAAGTTAGCGAAAATCCTGGTGCTCGTAATGCGCAGAGGTATTTGGCACGCGAGTTAACTTCACTTGTGCATGTACCAGAAGTTATTGAGCGAATCGAATTAGTTTCAAAAGCGCTCTTTGGCCAAGGCGAGTTAAGCGAAGTGGATTTGGAAACGCTGGCATCGGCAGCGAATCAACTACCGAACACCGTAATTGAGGGGGAGTTTCCATCTGTGATTGATCTGTTTCACGCCTCAGGGATCGTCGAATCAAAATCTGCAGCCCGTCGCTTGATTAAAGAAGGTGGCGCATACATAAATAACCAAAGAGTGGCTGATGAGAGCGCTATTCCAAGTGAATCTGAGTTAATTCACGGCAGGTATTTGATTTTACGTAAAGGCAAAAAAGAGCTCGGAGTGGCTATTAAGGGATGATTCTTAGTGAATTCTGACCTGGTTCTTGGCGAATTCTGGGCTGATTAGGCTAGGTAATTCTGAGTGAAAATCTGGGCTAAATACCCCAATTTGACCCTAGAGCCGCAGTACCTCTAATGTAAGCCCTTCGCTGAGCAACGGACGGTAACGGACGTTCAGCTAAAGCCTCATCGAAGTACCCAGGTTTACCTGCGTGTAAATAGAAGAGCACGCCCCAATAGATAGTTTAAAAACTGGAAATTGGTGCGCATCCGTACCTTGAGAACTCAACAGCGTGCCATTAGTCAATGCCAATTTTTAAAACCTCGTCGGCGTTGAATTTTCCTTATTTATAGGGGTTATTTAGCGTCGCGATTCCTTTGGTAGAAGACAATATA
>SYCR01000062.1:0-10812 GCA_005786885.1 Actinomycetota bacterium
GCGATAGGGCCATCTGGAGAACCCAATCTTCCTTCAGCACGGGTATAAACCTTGCGCCCTACCTGCCCTGAAATTTCAGCGGTGATGTGCAAAGTGCTTCCCATTGGGACTGGTTTTAGGAAATCGGTTTCTAATCTGGCAGTAACCGCAGGAGAGCGGATCAACCACATCAACTTTCCTAGCGCTTCATCAAATGCAAGTGATAACAAACCACCGTGGGCTAAGCCGGGCGCGCCTTGATGATCGTGGGTGACCGTAAATTCAGCAGTTAAGTTTGCACCCTCACCTGCGTGCGCGACTAGATGCAACCCAGTTGGATGTAAATCGCCGCAACCGAAGCAATGTCCGAAGTGAGATGGGATTTTTGTGCCGATCCCAGGAGCTTTTGGGTGTCGTGGCGGGATAATTGCGCCCTCAGGGGCTGTGGTGCGTGCAACACGACTCATAAGTAACAGGATACCGCTAACCGAGTACCGTGATCTCTATGGCGCCAAATGCAGATAATAAATCCGGCAATCGCCCCACTTTTCGTGAGGTAATTTACCCTTCGCTGGCTCCGATTTCTTTTGCCTTTTTCTTGATCTCATCAATCGGCGTGATCTTTGCATCAGCTTATGGATCATCATGGGGTTGGATTGTAACTTTACTGCTAACAATTTCCACATTTGTAGGTATTTATCGCAGTCGATTAATTATTGAAGTCAAGGATGGCAAATTATTTGTTGCTGGTGCAAAAATTGAAAAGAAATATATTGGAGAAGTTTCTGCTCTAAATTCTTCAGAGATGAAACGCCTCCGTGGGAGAGATGCAAATGCAATTGCATTTACTGAAGTTAGATTTTGGGTAAAAGGTGGAGTCAAAGTTGATGTGAATGATGCAAATGATCCGGTGCCTTACTGGCTAATTTCTAGTAAGCACACCGAAAAACTCGTTAGCGCTATTAATAAACTTTAAGCGCACTCATGACATACTGAAGTTGGGCCATCGCCTTTTGCTAATTGCGAACGATGATGAACCAAGAAACACTTAGAACAAGTAAATTCATCGGTTTGCCTTGGCAAAACACGAACTGTTAACTCTTCACCAGAAAGATCAGCACCGGGAAGTTCTAGATTTTCAGCAGCTTCTGCTTCATCAATATCGACCTGTCCAGATTTTTTGTCAACCTGGCGGGCCTTTAACTCTTCAAGTGATTCCTCATGTAACTCTTCGTCGACTTTTCGGGGCGTGTCGTAATCTGTTGCCATTTCGCCCTCCCTCTCATTTTGCTCATTTTGTTTGGTGCGTTAGTTGATAACACTTCTTATTTCCTACAACAACCGCGCGAGCCGAATTATGCCTCTCGACAGGGTAAAACCGCAGAAAGAGGTGCATCCGCTTTGCGTGTCCCTATTCAAAAAAGAAGCCCAACCTTAAGAAAGCCGGGTAATTTGCAATCCACGTGCTGCTTGACGCTCAAAATGAACTTCTCTCTTGTCCATAAACCGCTCTGCATCAACCTTGGTCTGTGCCAAAAAGGCGGCCAGTTTGTCGCGATTCGCTTCACCTGCGGCTGATAACCCAGTCAGATCCATCACTCCCCAGGCCCGTAATACCGGCTGGACTACCTCTTCTAAATGCAGATTAAGGTCATAAATACCGGCGAGCGCAATCTGGACCGATTTACGTCCAAATCCCGGGATGCCATAACCAGGCATTGCAAAATTAACCACAACATCAGAAATTGCCTCAACAACGGCGTCAGGCTCCATCTCAATCGCTGCGCCAATTAAATTGCGATAAAAAAGCATATGTAAATTCTCATCAAGTGCCACGCGAGTCAACATCGATTCACAGATTGGATCATCAGAGATTCGCCCGGTATTGCGATGCGAGATTCGGGTCGCTAACTCTTGAAAAGTTACATAAGCAACTGTGTGCAACATGTCATCTTCATATGGGGTCTGATAACCAACGCTCATATGCGCCATTCGCAGATCTTCTAACTCAACTGGATCTACGCCACGAGTTGCCATTAAATAATCCCGTAACACAATTCCGTGTCTGGCCTCTTCAGCCGTCCAGCGATGAATCCAATTTCCCCACGCGCCATCTTGACCCATAGAAAGAGTTATCTCGGTGTGATAACTCGGCAGATTGTCTTCCGTGAGTAAATTTAAAACCAATGAGTTTTGGGCAACATCGGTAAGACGTGAATCCTTTGCTTCCCAAGCATCGCCATTTAATGGCCCGGCAAAGGTGCGCCCCTCGCTCCATGGCACATATTCATGTGGGTACCAATTCTTTTGAATCGCCAAGTGACGATCTAGCTCTTTTGCAACTACCGGCTCAAGGTCGCGGATCAAGCGAGATTGAATCTTTGGGTCATAACTGGCCATTGCAGGCTCCAATCGAGATCAAAAGGCGATCATGAAGCGGTTACTTAGTAGAAGGTTACGCTACCGTAACCTAGCCTGCACTCCTAGACTCGCCCGCATGAAAAGAATCCTGATCGCCGAATGTTGCCAGGAGATCGCCTCATTTAACCCAGTTCCGAGCCAGTTGGAGAGCTTTCGCTTGGCCGCCCCGGCTCAACTATTTGCCGAACACCGCCCACTTCGCACTGAAATTGCCGGAGCGTTGCATCACTTTGATTCGCGTTCAGATGTTGAGTTAATTGCCGGTTTTGGCGCTCGCTCAATCACATCCGGTGGAACCACATCTGCGGCCGCCTGGAAATTTATTTCAGAGAGCTTTTTAGCTGCAATCCGCGACGCTCACAAGAGCGCAAAATTAGATGGAATTTATTTTTGCTTGCACGGTTCGATGGGTACCGATGATCAATTAGATCCTGAAGGTTACTTGTTGGTTGAAACCCGCAAGATTGTTGGCGAGCAGATTCCAATTGTGGCTTCATTTGATCTTCACGGAGTAATTACTGATCCAGTATTAAAAAATTGCGACTCTGTTACCGTCTATCACACCTATCCACATATTGATTTGTATGAAACTGGTGAGCGTTCAGCCAAACTTTTGTTAAAAATTATGGATGGAAAAGCAAAGCCAGTAACTGTTCGTGCTCGAATTCCGGCACTGGTGCGCGGAGATGAGTTAAAGACTAAAACTGGAATTTTTGGTAAACGTGTGGCAGAGGCTGTTGCCGTTGAAAATTCTGCCACTGGTTTATCTGCTGGGATCTTTATTGGCAATCCATTTACCGATGTCCCAGATCTCTCTTCTAATGTAATTATATCTACAAATGATGATGAGAAGTTAGCAGTGGATACCGCAACCAAAATTGCTGCTGAGTTTTGGCGTGATCGCGAAAAAATGCAGGCTTTTCTAACCTCTGTTCCTGATGCAGTAGCGCAAGCTTGTGCAGCAAAAAGTGGAACCACAATTTTGGTTGATGCTGCTGATGCAACAAGTTCTGGCGCATGCGGTGATAGCAACGTAGTACTTTCTGAATTAATCAAACAGGGTTATTCCGGAACCGTATTGGCTCCGTTAACTGACGCTCCTGCTGTTGCGGCTGCATTTAAAGCCGGCGTTGGAAATACCGTAACCACAAATATTGGTGGTTCCTTAGATCCGCGGTACACCCCTTTTGAAGTTACCGGCAAAGTCCAAATGTTGAGTGATGGCGAATTCAATAATGAAGCTGAGGGCGAACCTTGGCACGCCGGAAACTGTGCCGTACTAAAGCTAAAAAACATCACTTTAGTTTTAGTTAGCAAGCCAGTGAGTTTGCATAATCGTTCGCTTTTTTATGCACATGGACAAAACCCAGAAAAATTTGATCTGGTAATTGTGAAATCTCCTCATTGCCAAGATCATATGTATGCAAATTGGGCAACTACATATATAAATGTTGATGCACCGGGAAGTACAAGTGCAAATCTTCCATCTCTAGGTCACACTATTTGTCGCCGTCCAATATTTCCGCTGGATGCAAATGTTGAGTATGTGCCCGAGATAACTGTTTATCGCCGTTAAATCAATTGTTTTAAAAGGTTTGCATGAAGGTGCGGCCCGGCGGCAATGGTAAAACTCTCATCTGCTGGGCCGCCGCTCAAATTACTCAGCGTTGCACCGGCTTCAGTTGCGATTAACCCCCCAGCTGCTAAATCCCAGGGCTTTAAACCAATCTCAAAAAATCCATCGACAGCACCTTGGGCCACAAAACATAAATCAACTGCTGCAGCGCCGAATCTTCTGATGTCACGGACTTCTGGAATTAATTTTGCAAATTTTGCACCTTGGTTAATTCTGGTTTCACGGAAATAGGAAAAACCAGTTGCAAGAAGAGCTTGTGATAACTCAACTGGATTGTTTACTTTGATTTTCTGGGGCTGCCCTTTATTTGTCGAAACAAAAGCGCCCCCACCAAGTGTGGCGCTCCAAACTGTTCCGCCAGTTAAATGTGGTGCGTAGACAACACCTGCAACAGATTGGCCATCGATTTGCGCGCCGATACTCACATTCCAACCAGGTAATCCATAAAGGTAATTAACTGTTCCATCGATTGGATCAACTACCCAGGTAACTCCAGATTTGCTAAGTACATCTGCACCTTCTTCTCCCAGCAATCCATCTTCTGGTCGAAGTTGGGCGAGCATCGAAGTTATCAAGGCCTCACTTGCCAGGTCCATCTGAGTAACAACATCTACCTCGCTAGATTTTGTGGAAACTTCAAAAATGGTAGGGCGCTCAAGTAGCAATGATCCGGCGGCTAAAGCCACCTTTTCTGCAATCTGAACAAGTCCGCGGTAATCCATCCCCTTATCCAATCACTTTTGGGACACCTGCCTGTCACTCTGTCTGTCTGCCGGCTTTTCTATTTGCAGATGGCTAGGCTTATATACATGGACAAAGAGCTGCGGATTCTCTCCGAAGATGGTGAGTGGATCACTCTCGCCGATGAGAGTGGAAATCACTACCGTGCTCGCAAGCGGGCGAAATCACTGCACCAGCCACACCTGACTGCGGTAATTACTGATGCACCTCTAACTATTAAAGAGATTCAATCACGACTTCGCGCTGGCGAAACAGCAGAAGAGTTAGCTGCAACAACCGGTACTCCGATTGAAAAAATTGAAAGATTCGCTGGTCCAATTATTCACGAACGCAATCACATTATTTCTCGTGCACTTGATACTGAGATTAAACGTAGCCGTAGCGGTGGAGTTCTTGGTGATGTAGTAGTTGAGCGCCTCGGTGCACGTGGCGTGGAAGCAACCAATCTTGATTGGAGCGCCTACCGACGCGAAGATGGAGTTTGGACAATAAATCTTTCTTATCCTACTCGCGATGGGCATGCCAGCGCACGATGGGTCTTGGATTTAACACGTGGAACTTTAGCCGCCGAAGATGATGGCGCACGTTGGATTTCGGGTGATGACCGTGCTCCGGCTGAAAAAGTGAAAGCCCAACTACCTGTTGATTTTGGAAGCGACCGTGAAGATTTTCAAACGCGTCCTGCACGTGAAGTTCTTGAAGCTCGAGAGATTCGTGATGCTCCAAGACTTTCAGTTATTCGTGAGGAAGTTGAGCCAAACTCTGAAGCCAGTGCAGATGGTGTTACCGGCCGCGCAAAAGTTCCAACTTGGGATGAGATTATGTTTGGAAAAAAGAGCGACGATTAATTTAGGTGGCTTAAAAAAGGAATTAAACGCTCTTCATCGCTAAGTGCTCCATGATGACCAACCATCGCAGATTCTTGAACTGCACGTGCTGGCTCAATAAGTGTTACATCTGAATTTGCAATCAAAATTAAATCGCCCATTCGATTAAGCGCTTGTGATGAAGTGGCTGTCCCAAATAACTTTGTATCCACTGCTTCTTGTTTACTAATCACTTGTGCTAAATCACCAAGTGCATCTTTCCAACGTGAGTCAGCATCTTTAATTGCCGCCTCATGTAGATAAATATGTCTGGCGCGAGGCTCTCCCCCAAGCAATAGGACTTCATCACTCAAATGATTCAAAATGACTGGCTGCTCGCTATTTACCATTCCGTGATCAGCGGTTACCCACAACCTGGTTCCAGCTGGAAGATCTGAAATTAACTGCCCAACGAAATGATCAATTGCCGAAAGTGCAGTTATCCACGAATCAGATCCCACTCCCTCTTTATGTCCTGCGACATCCACCTCATTTGAATATAGGTAAACGAATGCTGGGGCATCCTTTAATGCATTTTTCAATTCATAACGCATGGAATCAAAATTATTCGCACCTCTAAAAGTGGCTCCCCGTAAAACTGCTTCAGTAAATCCGCTGCTTTCATAACGAGATGCAGAAATATTTGAAACATTTATTCCGGCTTGCATCGCGCGTTCAAAAAGTGTTGGTGTTGGTTGCCAGGTGCGAGCATCAACTCGAGCATCCCACTTAAGCGCGTTTAATAAACGATTGTCACTGTATGGAATCCGCACTGTGTAGCCCAGCATTCCGTGCTCTCCTGGTAGTGAGCCCAAACCAATTGAGGAGATACTTGTTGCCGTGGTCGCTGGAAATGATGTCTGCATTTGATGAGGAGAATTCATGGCACTCAAATTGGGTGCAAATTCGCGATATTTCTCTAAGGCCAATAAACCCAATCCATCGATTAGGTAAAGAATTTCGCGCGCTCCGCTAGATTTAGAAAAGTCTAATAAGTTTTCAGTATCAAGTCCCAATGTATTGAAAATTGAGGGGGTTATTTGCCACAAAGATTTATTCATTAGATTCACTTTACAACAATCGATAAGAATTCCCTTCTTGCGCGTGGCAAGCAGGTAAAAGCCAGGTATTCACGAGAGAATTGCGCTCATGCCTCCTGCAAAAACCAAGAGCTCTAAAGCCAGCAAAGCAAGACAGCCGACCCTTCCACCAGGGCCAGGCAAAATCGTAGATATTGATGTCTTTAGTGAGATGTCAGAGTCCTTTTTGGAGTACGCGTACTCAGTTATCTATGCGCGCGCTCTTCCTGATGCTCGCGATGGTTTAAAGCCGGTACACCGCCGAATTTTGCACCAGATGTCAGAGATGGGACTTCGCCCAGATCGTGGACATGTAAAGAGCGCTCGGGTTGTTGGTGAAGTAATGGGAAAGTTGCACCCCCACGGAGATACCGCAATTTATGATGCATTAGTTCGAATGGCCCAACCATTCTCAATGCGTTTAACGATGATTGATGGACATGGAAACTTTGGATCACTTGATGCCGGTCCTGCTGCAATGCGTTACACCGAAGCCCGACTTGGTGCTGCAGCCATGGCGATGGTTGGCGAAAGTGATGAAGATACCGTTGATTTTTCTGGCAACTATGACGGACAGATTCAAGAGCCACGAGTACTTCCATCTGCACTGCCAAATCTTTTGATTAATGGCGCAACTGGAATTGCGGTCGGTATGGCTACCAATATGGCACCGCACAATGTCGGTGAAATGGTCGCGGCAACCTGTGCCTTAATTGAAAATCCAAATGCCACATTGAAATCTTTGATGAAGTTAGCCCCAGGTCCAGATTTCCCAACTGGTGGGCAGATCGTTGACCAAGAAGGAATTTTGGAAGCGTATGAAACCGGACGGGGTTCTTTCAAAATTAGAGCCACTGTGACCATGGAAAAAGTCAGTGCTCGCCGACAAGGAATAATTGTTACCGAATTGCCATATAACACTGGGCCAGAAAAAGTAGTTGAGAAGATCGCTGATCTTGTTAAAGCCAAAAAGATTCAGGGTATCTCAGACATCATCGATCTATCTGATGGCCAACATGGAACCCGAATTGTCATTGAAGCAAAAACTGGATATGACACCCAAGATATCTTGAATGATCTATATCGGTTGACTCCAATGGAAGAGACTTTTTCAATTAATGCTGTTGCCTTGGTAAATGGCCAGCCAAAAACTTTGTCCTTGAAAGAGTTATTACAGGTTTATATTGATCACCGAATCAGTGTCGTAACTCGTAGGTCGAAGTATCGCCGTTTAAAAGCCACCGATAGATTGCATATTGTTGAAGGCTTACTTCGCGCTATTATAGATATCGACAAGATCATCAAGTTAATTCGCGAAAGTGATGATGCTGATGCTGCCAGAAAGAAATTGATTTCCAATTACAAACTTTCTGAGATTCAAGCAAATTACATTTTAGATATGCCTTTACGCCGTCTGACTAAATTCTCCCGCATCGAACTTGAGGGCGAGGAAAAAGAACTCAAAGCAATTATTGCCGGCTTAAATAAGTTACTTAAAGATCCTGAGGCGGTTCGTACTGCTGTTGCCGATGAATTGAAAGCCCAGGCAAAAATCTTTGCGACCCCAAGAAAAACTAGGTTAGGCGTTAAGTAAACGTACCCGTCCGACCGCTTTAATTAGCAGGTAAATAACTGGCAAAGTTACTAACGCGCACAACCATCCATAACTTAAAAAAGCAATAATCAATCCGGCGATTGCACCACCAAGTGCTCCGCCACTATTCATCAATAAATCAGATAGACCTTGTGAGGCGGCCTTGCCTTCTAATGGAACAGATTCAGCCAATAATGTTGATCCGGCGATCATCGTCATCGACCATCCGAGGCCGAGCAAAAATAAACCGACTCCCAATTGGAAAACTGCATCTGCATACGCAAGCCCCGAAATTAGGGCTGCCAATAGCAAAATTAGTGCACCTAAAATAATGGTTTTCTCGCGCCCAATTTGGTCAGTTACTTTGCCAATTAGTGGCGAAAAGGCAAACATGCCGAGCACATGCACGCTAATTACTAATCCGATAAGTCGTAGTTCTACATCAACATGTCCCATGTGAACTGGAGTCATCACCATAATGGTAACCATTGCAATATGTCCGATCACGACAGAGGTTAAACCCAGTAATGCTTTGGGTTCTGTCCTAACTATTTTAAAAGCGGCTCGAGTCTTTACCGCCTTTTGCGTAACATCTATATCGGCTTCGATACGAGCCAAAAGGTAGGGATCTGGTTTTAGAAAAATCAAGATTAATGTCGCTGCCAAAGTTAAAGTAATTATGGCAACCAAATATGGTCCAACTAACCTTGGAAAACCAAGTGTTTCTGCAACCGCTCCCGCAGGTTCCATCAAATTTGGACCTAATACTGAACCAACTGTTGAAGCCCAGACCACAAATGAGAGATCTCTCGCCCGGTTTTCATCAGTTGCTAAATCAATCGCACCAAATCTTGCTTGATAGCCGGCCGCGGATGCACCACCAATCATGGCAGCACCAAGCAGGATCATAAAAAATAAATTATTAATTCCACCGATCAAAGCAAAGGTGGCTCCCACAGCACCCACTAAATATCCAGTACTTAATGCTCTACGCCTGCCACCTAATGCGGTCCATTTGGCTAGTGGCAACGCCAAAAGTGCTGCGCCAACAACAGTTGCAGTTTGCACAAATCCCGCAAGTGCTTCTGACCCGGTAATTTGGACAACTAGAAGTGATCCAGCCGCAAAAGTGCCGGTGACGCCTAAGCCAGAGAGAGTTTGAGCTCCAGAGAGAATTCGTAAGCTTTTCTTTTGAATTACCGCAATCTCGCCGACGCCTAAATGATTGCCACTCATCCTTATACGTCGATACGTTCTAAATCAATCTGATTTGTGCCAATAAAATCGCGGCGAGGTGCAACTTCATTGCCCATTAACAATTCAAAGATCTCTTCCGCTTTTGCCGCATCTTTAATCGAGATTCGGCGGAGTGTGCGTTTGGTTGGATCCATTGTGGTCTCTCGTAATTGATCTGCATCCATCTCACCCAAACCTTTATAACGTTGAATTGGTTCGCGCCAACGCTTTCCATCTTTTTCTAGGCTCTTTAAATGTTTTTTCATCTCATCATCTGAGTAGGTGTACTGGAAATCGCCACGTTTTGCACCAACTAATTCAATTCGGTGCAAAGGAGGTACTGCTGCAAATACTCGACCGTCATCAATCAGTGGGCGCATGTAACGAAATAGCAGAGTCAGTAGTAAGCAGCGAATATGTGCACCGTCAACATCCGCATCAGACATCAAGATAATTCGCCCATAACGAGCTTGATCTAAATCAAAGGACCTGCCTGATCCTGCGCCAATTACTTGAATGATTGATGCGCATTCAGAGTTATCCAACATTGCTGAGAGTGAGGCTTTTTGGACATTTAAAATCTTTCCACGAATTGGTAGCAACGCTTGGAACTCAGAGTTACGTGCAGATTTTGCGGTACCAAGTGCTGAATCGCCCTCAACAATAAATAGTTCAGTATGTTCGACTTCATCTGATCGACAATCTGAGAGTTTGGCTGGCAATGAAGAAGATTCAAGAGCGTTCTTACGACGTTGCACATCTTTATGTGCGCGTACTGAAACCCGAGTTTTGGCAGCACCGGCAACTTTTTCTAAAATCAAACGAGACTGTACTTTGCTTCCGCGGGCTGCAAAGTAACGAGTAAGTTCCTTCGAGATAACTGCAGCCACAATTTTGGTAGCAGCAGCAGTTCCTAAAATCTCTTTAGTCTGACCTTCAAATTGTGGTTCAGACATCCGCACAGTCACAACTGAAGTGAGACCTTCAAGCACATCATCCTTGATCACATCAGGATCACTTGCTTTGGTAATTCGAGAAGATTTCAAAGTTTCGTTAAATACTTTTGTAATTGAACGCTCAAAGCCGGCCATGTGAGTGCCGCCTTTGGGAGTGGCAATCACATTTACAAAAGATCGATTTGTTGAGTCGTAACCTTCGCCCCAACGCAATGCAATATCAACTTCCATGTCCCGTTCAACTTCAGTTGGAACTAAATGCCCGGCGCCATCTAATACCGGAACAGTTTCAACATAATGTCCC
>SYCR01000063.1:0-20300 GCA_005786885.1 Actinomycetota bacterium
AGATTATTGATGAGTGGGCCAAATGTTTTGTTCTTGGATGAGCCAACAAATGATTTTGATGTTGAAACCTTGGCTTCGCTTGAAGACTTGCTGGACGGGTTCGCGGGAACCATCATGGTTGTCTCGCACGATCGTTACTTTATTGAACGGGTTTGCGATATTACCTTGGCTTTGATTGGTGATGGCAGTATTCAAGATCTTCCGCGCGGAATTGATCAATATCTGGAGTTACGCCAATCAATAAATAATTTTGCGGGTGAAGGTAGCGCCAAGGAAAAGGGCGATTCTAGATCTGAGCGCAAAGAGTTATCGAAGATCGAAAAGCGAATCGAAAAAATTGATAACCAGATTGTTAAATTACAAGAGGAAGCATTGAAATGTGGAGAAGATTACAAAAGAGCGATTGAGATTGAGAAAGAATTAAGTGAAATTGCAACAGAGAAATCAGAAGCAGAAGAAGCATGGATTTTATTAGCTGAAAAAATTAATCCTAGCTAATCAATTTCGAGGAGGTTAGATTGCTTGAGTATGTTTTAGTGCTCCTCGTTGGTTTTATCGTTGGCACCATAAACGGGATGGCTGGTGGTGCTTCACTACTTTCATTTCCAGTTCTTTTGGCAATTGGATTAAATCCAGTAAGTGCTACGGTTACAAATTCTTTAGGTGTATCAAGTGCAAATATTTTTGCTTGGATCTCAAATAAGCAAACAGGTTGGGAAGTTTTTCATAAATATAAAAAGATAATTTTTCTAGCTACTTGTTTTTCAGCATTAGGTGCAATTGCCTTGCTTGCTTTACCCAGTGAGGTTTTTCAGCACGCGGTCCCTTTTTTGTTACTTTTTGCCACATTTTCGCTCCTCTTGCCACGGAAACCAAGAGTTGGAAAGCTCCATAAAAACCTAGAAAGTAGCGCACTTGCAGCAAGTGGTTTTTACTGTGGCTACTTTGGTCCAGGCCAAGGAGTAATAGTTATAGCCACTCTTTCGCAAGATTCTTCTCGAACTCCTCAAGAAGTTAACTCAGCAAAAAATGTAATTGTGGGAATTACCAGTGCACTTTCAAACTTTCTTTATCTATTCAGCGGTCATGTTGTTTGGCCCATCTTTGCAACTCTATTTGTTGGGTCAAGTTTAGGTGGATTGATGGGCGGTTATTGGGCAAGCAGAATACCCACTAAAATCTTTAGAGCATTAGTCTTTTGCGTTGGCTTAATCGCCTCTTGTTGGTTATTTGTTCGTACTTTTTAATTTCAAGGAACAATTACTGCACGTCCTTCGATTTTTCCAGCAGCAAGATCTAGATAAACCTGTGGTGCATCCTCTAAATTGAATTTAGAGATTTTTGGAATGATCAGTTTGTGTACCGCCAAATCAAGAACTTCTGCTAATTCAACTCTTCCTCCCCAGTAAGTTGTTTGCAAACTAACTTCATAAGGAACGGAGAAGAAGGAGAAGGGAAGTGCTCCTCCTGCTATTCCCACAATTGTGAAATCACCCAATATGCGACAAAGGGAAGCACCTAGTGCCATGGTTTGTTCGCTGCCAACAAAATCTAGAACTACTTCAGCACCATGACCTCCGGTTAAATCTTTAACTTTTGATTGGATTACATCGCCAACTTTAAAGGCATATTTAGCGCCAAGGGTGGTTGCAAGTTCTAAGGCTTCGCTTCTGGAATCAATTGCAATAATTGTTGCGCCAGTTGTTGCTTTTGCAATTTGTACCGCCATGTGTCCTAATCCGCCGATGCCAATAATCACGATAAATGCATCTGGAGTTAACTTGGTCCATGATCTTTTAATCGCATGATAAGGAGTGAGTGCTGCATCAGTTAGAGGTGCGGCATTAATTGGTTTTAATCCCTCTGGTAAATCAAGTAACAATCTTTCAAATGGAACCAACATGTATTCAGCCATACCGCCATCGAGACCTAAGCCACCGCCGCCGCCAGGTTTTAGCGCTTTAGCTTGGTCATCACAATATGTTTCAAAACCTGCTTTGCATTTCCCGCATTCACCACATCCCCATGCACCATAAACAGCAACTGGATCTCCTTCTCTAAATCTTGAAACACCAGCACCAATTGAATCGATCCACCCTGCATTTTCATGACCTATTGTGAAAGGTAGTTTCCATCCAATTGATGGGAGTTGACCATCGGCAAAATCATGCATTAAGTGCAGATCTGAATGACAGGCACCTGCTCCACCAATCTTGATAACTACTTGGCCAGGATCTGGAGTTGGTTTTGGCACTTCAACTAATTCGGCTTCTGATTTCCACTTCATTAAACGGAGCGCCTTCATTTTTACTTCAATCTGAGATATTGGTTGGGACGTCCCGATTGGGAAATCCGCTAATTTCTAACAACTTTACGCTGGAAAAATTTGAGAATTAATCTTTTCTCCGGTGCTACCACTCTGGCCTATAGAAGTAGAGGTACCATCAATTCCATGAAACCGATCGTCCAGGTATCACTAGATTTAGAAGATTTAGATTGAAACCACCGAAATTTTTCAGGTTAGGAGAGAAAAATGAGCAGTAAATCACTCGGAGTTGTAAATTTTTCATCAGAACCGTTGAGCGTTGAAATTCGTGAAGTTGAGAGACCAATCGCAGGTGATGATGATGTCATTTTACAAGTCGAAGCGGTAAGTGTCTGCGGAAGTGATTTACACCAATGGCACGGAACAAATAGTTGGCCCGTTAATTACCCAGTAGTTCTGGGGCATGAGTTTGGCGGTCAAATTGTTGAGCTTGGGAAAAATGTTGCTGAAAAAGGATTTTGGAAAATAGGAGATCGCGCAGTCAGTGAAACAGCTGCTGTGGTTGATATGTCTACTCCGATGTCCAGAATCGGAAAATATAATTTAGATCCAGATCGAAAAGGTTTTGGATACGGCGTAAATGGCGGCATGACCCGCTATGCAAAAGTTCCCTCACGTTGCTTGCATCTCATTCCAGATACGGTTTCATTTGAGCATGCCGCTTTAACTGAACCCTGTGCAGTTGCTTTTAGCGCAGTTATTGCTCCTGGAAATATCAAACCTGGTGATCGAATTGTGGTTTTAGGACCTGGCCCAATCGGAACTTTATGTGCAGCAATGGCTCGGCTTGCTGGTGCTGAAGTTGCTGTTGTTGGTTTAGAGCGTGACAAGGTTCGCCTGGAAGGAGCAAAAAGTTATGGCTGTGAAGTCATAATTGGAGATGCGGCAGAGTGGGCTCAATATGTTGATGGATTGGGTGCCGAAGGTGTTGTTGATGCAGCCGGAATTTCTGCAACATTAAAAGCTGCAATGGGATTAGTTCGTCCAGATGGATGGATTTCTAAAGTCGGTTGGGGTCCTCAACCTTTAGATTTTTCATTAGATCCATTGGTGCAGAAAAACGTCACTTTGCAAGGAAGTTTTAGCCACAATTGGCCGATGTGGGAGCGGGTTTTGCGAATGCTCGGAACTGGACAACTTGATGTGGCTCCTGTTTTAGGTGGCGTGTGGCCGATCAAAGAGTGGGAAGAAGCATTTAAAAAGATGTCATCAGGTGCAATTCTTAAATCAGTAATTAAGCCGGAGTAAATATGCGTTTACTAAATAAGGTAATAATTGTTACTGGCGCCACCGCTGGAATCGGCGGCGCAATCGCTACTGCATGCATCCGTGAAGGTGCCAAAGTTCTCGTACATGGAATTAATGAAAGTGAAGGTAAAGCGTTAGTAACAAAGTTGGGGGATAACGCCAAACTTTGTATTGCGGATTTATTTGCAGCAAATTCACCTGAGCTAATCGCGGAAAGTGCAATTTCGCATTTTGGAAAAATAGATGGATTAGTTAACAACGCTGCACTTGTTGAACGATCTGCATTGGATGATGAAACGCCTGAAAGCATCGAGAGAACTTTGCAAGTAAATTTAAAAGCACCTTTCTTTTTGATTCAAGCAGCATATGAAGAGCTAGTAAAAAACAAAGGATCAGTCTTAAACATTGGTTCGGTTAATGCTTATGCAGGCGAATCAACGCTATTGGCATACAGCATTAGTAAAGGTGCGATGCAAACAATGACGCGCAACCTTGCAAATGCCCAAGGCGTAAATGGAGTCAGGGTCAATCAGATTAATCCAGGATGGGTGCTAACAGAGCGCGAAGACCGGGATCAAGTTAAAAAAGGGTTGGAACCTGGTTGGCACCAAAGATTAGAGCGTGAAGCGATTCCATCTGGTGCAATGACCACATCGGCTCAAATGGGAGAAGCCGCCATTTACTGGCTTTCTGATGAATCAAAACCATTTACTGGATCAGTTGTAGATCTTGAACAATTTTCGATTATTGGAAGAAACCCGGAGAAATTATAAATGCCACAATTAGCGGCATTCCCAAAAGGATTCATTAAGCAATTAGTTTCAGGCGAAATGAGTATTTATGAGTGGATTGAATTAGCCACCAAACTTGAAATTAATGGTTTAGAGTTTTATAACGATTTTGCTGATGTAAAAGATCCTGCAAATTTGCCAAAGATTCGTAAAGCGGTCGAAGCTACTGGCATGGTGATTCCGATGATGTGTGCTTCTCCTGATTTCACAATCCCAGATCCAGATGGTCGGGCCCGTGAGATAGCGAAAGAGATCGCCTCTATAAGAATGAGCGCCGAGCTCGGTGCAAAGTATTGTCGCGTGCTCTCGGGACAAAGACGCAAGGAGATTACTCGCGAAGAAGGTCTTGGATATGTCGTTGATTCGATTGAAGCATGTTTACCTATTGCCGAAGAACTTGGAATTACTTTGATCATTGAAAATCATTACAAAGATGATTTTTGGACTGAACCAGAGTTTGCTCAGATGATGGATGTTTTTGTAGAACTCGTTGGGCGGATCGATTCACCATGGTTTGGAGTAAATTTCGATCCGAGTAATGCCATAGCGGCCGGTGAAGAGCCACTTGTTTTGCTTGAAGCAGTTAAAGATCGAGTAGTAACAATGCATGCCAGTGATCGTTACTTAGCAAGTGGAACTATCGAAGATTTGCGACGCCAAGAAGGTGGAACGGCCGGTTATGTTTCATTTTTCAAACACGGAGTAATCGGTAAAGGATTAAATGATTACGACGCGATTTTCAGCACCTTAAAAGGTGTTGGTTTCGATGGATGGATCAGTATTGAAGATGGCGTTGATGGAATGGAACAGATGCACGAATCTGCAGAATTCTTAAAACGCAAAATTGCTCAACACTGGGGTTAAATAACAACCATCTCAATATCAAGAAGTTCTGCAACGGCGCGCAATTCGCTCACGCGATGTCCAGTTCCAAGTGCCCAGTGGTGAGGTACTCCCGTTGCACTCCAAGAATCGCACCATTCGCCAGGATTTACGCCAAAATCAACAAGGGATGTGGTGTTGCCAATTCGCAATCTTGGGCCATCAACAACTTTTCCTTCTGATGCTACGAATTGGTAAGTTCCATTTTTGCGTTGCGTAACACCAAAGACCGTTACCGGTCCGTGTTTTACATCAAACTCAACTGAAATTCCAAAGCCACGTTTGCCGTGATAAACACCAAGTCCACGCAACATTGGTTTTCCATTACTGATTGAAAGATGCGCTGGTCCATCATGACCCATCTCGACTACACCGGCGTTGAAATTTAAAGCTTGGAACTCTGTAAATGAACCACCAGCACCCATGCGATCTAGCATCAGCATTCCAATCGAAGTTCGAAGTTCATACTCACCTACTGCTGGAATGCCAGCGCCGGTTAGAAGTGAACAACCTAAAATCATTCCAGCACCAAGTCGCTCATGGATTTCCCCATCCAACCCACGGTGATAGTAAGCAAGTGAGTTGATATCAAAATCATCAACTAATTGACGAAGTCCTACAGCAACTTTGCCTGCCCATCTAAAATCTTCTTCGACAACTGTTTTATCAATTTCGAAAATAGATCTAGCCTCATCAAGTACGGAATCAATTTCTTTTTCGGTAACTTTTTCAACGCGCACACGAAGGTCATCAAATTCAAGAACTTCCATATGCCCACCAAAGTGGGTGCTGACCATTGTCATATCGGTTGAAACATCTAACATTCCTGGATAAAGATGCCCCATGATTCCATGACGTGAGTTACGTAGCATGGCCCGGATCCCAGCTGCTTGAATCCAACTATCAATTTTCTTCCATGCTCGCTCTTCATGTAGGTAGCCAGAAACACTTCGGAATGGAACTCCTGCGCGTTCAAAAGCATTTGCCATTTCGGGAAGTGGACATGCTCCGCAATATGCCAACCAAGCACCAGTATCAAAATTCGCATGATCCATCTGCTCAGTTGGTTGCATGTTAATAACCAGAACTGGAGCATTTGATCTTTGGGCAATTGGAACAATCATTGAAGCGGTCATGTAAGTGGTTAAAAAAGTTACGATTAAATCGCAGCCGGCTGCGCGTAATTTTTCAGCAGCAGCAGCTCCTTCTTGGGCGTCTGAGATAAATCCGACATCCACCAGTTCCACATCTAATTTGGCGATGCGCTCGGAAACAAACTTTGCCGATGCTTGTAATTGTGGAAGCAAGCCTGGAAATTGTGGCCAATATGTGCCAAGCCCTCCAGCGACCAATCCAACCTTGATTGATTTACGCGGACGTGGGGCTGGGGTGGTGCGAACGCTCTCATTGAGAGTCATAATTTCTCCTACCAGTTATTTTAATCTCTGACCATATGAATCGATTCAGCGGCTTTACCCTAGAAGGGGTGGGCAGGGCTGGTCAAGAGAGGGAATTAGGCGAGGAAATAAAACCGCTGAGTAGGGTTGAATACGCATATGCCCGAACAAGTTGGTACAAATTTTGCGCATCTAAACCGCAGCCTTTACCCATTTATTGTGGCGATATTTTGTGGTCTGTTGCTTCTTTCCAATGTGGGCGCAGTAAAACTCATTGAGTTTGGTCCAATCATCACTGATGGCGGAGCATTTTTATTTCCGTTGGTTTACATAACCGGGGATGTGCTTAGTGAAGTTTATGGTTTGAAAGCTGCTCGCAAATGTATCTATCTTGGATTTGCTTTCGCGATTTTGGCGGCTTTAACTTTTTACTTAATTCAACTTTCGCCACCGGCTGATGGTTGGGGAAATCAGAAAGCATTTGAAGCGATTTTAGGATTTGTTCCCCGAATAGTTTTGGCCAGTATTTGCGGATTCCTGGTCGGGCAATTGTTAAACGCATATGTATTAGTAAAAATCAAGGAACGCACTAAAGAAAAAGCGCTCTGGGTTAGATTAGTTGGTTCGACAGTTGTCGGAGAGTTGGCAGACACTTTGGTCTTTTGTACTGTGGCTTTTTACGGTGTTATTACCGGTAACGATTTTTGGAATTACGTAATAACTGGATACCTATATAAAACTTTACTTGAGATTATTTTACTGCCAATCACATATCGCGTAATTAAAGTTGTTAAAAATTATGAACCAACTTATTCGACTGATTTAACTAAGTAGTTTCACTTTTCTTATTTAGCTGGGTAATAGCGAGCCAAGAAATCATCACGATAATCCACATAAGTTCCATTACTTAGGGATTCTCTAATGCGATCCACTAGATTCACAGTGAAATACAAGTTATGAATTGTGGCTAAAGTTGCGGCAGCAATTTCTTTACTTTTGAAGAGATGATTCAAGTAAGCCCTGCTGTAATTGGCGCAGGTGTAACAGCCACAATTTTCATCAATTGGATTGAAATCACTCTTATTTGCACTAATCAATAAATTAAATCGACCGTTTGCTCCAAAGACCGCACTAGTGCGGGCATTTCTTGAAGGCGCGACACAATCAAAAGTATCAGCACCTGATTCGATTGCTTTGAAGAGGTCGTCAGGTTCGCCAATGCCAAGCAAGTGACGTGGTTTGTCTTCTGGCAATTCATCAGTCACCCACGAAACAATTTCTCCAAGTGCACTCTTATCAATCGCGCCACCAATCCCAAAACCATCAAAATCCATTGCAGCCAAATCTCTAGAGGCTTTGCGACGCAGATCTTCATATTGTGCACCCTGAATTACGCCAAATAGCGCTTGATACGGTTTACCAACTCTTTCCAGAGTTAACCTTTTATGTTCAACAATGCAACGCTGCGCCCACTTGCGAGTGCGCTCTAATGCGATCTCTTGATAAGAGTGAGAGTTCATCAAAGTTGTTAGTTCATCAAAAGCCATCATGATGTCAGCACCGATTTGATGTTGTACCTGCATTGAGATTTCAGGTGTAAATCTATGCATCGCTCCATCAAGATGTGATTTGAAAGTCACGCCATCATCGTCAACGTGAGCCAGTCGCAATTTATCTGGTGCGATAACTTCATCAGCTTCATATTCACCAGGATCCATCGCTAATGTTTTTTTAAATCCAGCACCAAGTGAAAGAACTTGAAATCCACCGCTGTCGGTAAAAGTTGGTCTATTCCAATTCATAAATTTTGCTAAACCGCCGGCTTGGTCGATCAAAGCCGAACCTGGCTGCAAGTAGAGGTGGTAGGCATTTGATAGAACTGCTTGGGCTCCGAGTTGGCCCACTGTTTCAGGTAGCAAAGATTTGACTGCGGCTTTTGTGCCGACTGGGATAAAGGCCGGAGTCTGGATCTGGCCATGAGGGGTTTGGATGATTCCGCGGCGCGCCCGACCTGAATGATGTGAAGGGGTAAATCCCCAATTAGCGCGCTCCATCAGTTGAGCCTATCGATCTGCGAGGGGGTCTTGAAAATCGTGTGATTTCCCGGTTTTGGGGAGTAGAACTCTGGAGTCCAGCCGGCTGTTGCGATAGGTTTGCTGGAAAGTTACCGATGGGTATTTTCAGCACCTACGCTGATTACTAATTAATTGAGGTGATGAAAACGGCTGTTGCGAACGTAATTGGACGGACTCCACGTCAACTTGCTTGGCGACGTTTTCGACGAAATCGTTTTGGACTCCCTGCTTTAGTAATTTCGCTAACGATTACTTTTGTGACCTTGATGACCCCAATAGTTGGAAAGTTTCTGGGAATAGATGGCCGCGAACGTTTCCCAGAAACTCTCAGTAGTCGCGGTATGCCGATCGGAAAATTTGGTGGCATAAGTTGGGCTCATCCACTTGGCATTGAACCTGGAATTGGGCACGACCTCTTGGCCAGATTGTTGTTTGGAGCGCGAATATCTTTTTTTGTCGCGCTTATTACTACTGTCCTCTCCATCACCATCGGAGTTGTTGCCGGAATTATGATGGGATTTTTTCGTGGAAGAGTTGATTCAACTATCGGTAGATTTATAGATTTCTTATTAGCCTTTCCATCATTTTTCATGATTGTCGCATTGAGTCTTCCGATGGTGCAGCGATTAGAAAAATCTGGAATAGCAGAAGGCAATACTGCTCGAATGCTTTATTTAGTTTTAATATTAATATTCTTTGGCTGGCCTTATTTGGCTCGCGTTATCCGATCACAAGTTCTATCGATTCGTGAACGAGATTACGTAATGGCTGCTCGCGCATTAGGTGCGAGCAATACCCGAATTATTTTTAAGGAAATCCTACCTAATCTTTGGAGCATAATAATTGTTTACTTTTCGCTTTCACTTCCAGGTTATCTTACGGCAGAAGCTGTTTTCTCATTTCTAGGATTAGGCATCCAGCCTCCAGATGCTTCATGGGGGCTATTAATTTCAGATTCAATTAAGTATGTAATGAATGCACCGACTTACTTTTTTATTACAACAATTTCACTAGTTTTGGTTGTGCTTACTTTTAATTTACTTGGCGATGCAGTTCGTGATGCACTTGATCCAAAGAGCGATATAACTTGAAAATAGATTTCTATACAGCTACGTAACTGTATAGATGCTTAAAAACTTAATACCGATACGAACAAACAAATGGAGATCGACATATCCATCGTTAAGGGGGAGATATGTTTAAAAATGCTTCGGGAACTTCCCGGATTGCACGCAAGGCCCTTGCATCACTAGCAGCTGTAACATTGTTAGGTGCAGGATTAGTAGGTTGTTCCTCATCGTCAAATGGAGGCGGCACGCTCACTTATCTGACTAATGCAGATTCATGGACGCACGCTGATCCAAACCGTAACTACACCGGTCAGCACCTCGCTTGGTTTGGCTCTTATATGCATCGTACTTTGACTGCATACAAGCGTGCTGCAGGTGCTGACGGATCTACAGTTGTGCCAGATATGGCAACTGACACCGGTCGCGCTTCAAATGGCAACAAAACTTGGGAATTCACCCTACGTGATGGTGTTACCTTTGAAGATGGCTCAGCGGTAACTTGCGAAGATGTGAAGTACGGAGTTTCACGTACATTTGCAACTGATGTAATTACTGACGGCCCAGGGTATGCAATCTCGATGTTGGATATTCCGAAAGACAAAGATGGTGCCTCTGTCTATAAAGGTCCATACAAGACAGATGGAAATGACACAGCAGCTTACGACAAGGCAGTTACTTGTTCAGAAGATAACAAGACAATCACCTTCAATCTTTCACGTGCTGTTGGAGACTTCAACTACACCGTTACTTACCTTTCATTTAGTGCTGTTCCAAAAGCCAGTGATACTGGAGATAAGTACGATACGAGTCCAGTTTCAACCGGGCCATACAAAATTGAAAAGTATGTAGCCAAAGATGAAATGGTGCTAGTTCGTAACGACAAATGGAATAAGGATTCAGATCCAATTCGCAATGCTTACCCAGATAAGATTGTTGTTCGTTTTGGTCTTGCAGAGGAAGTACGTGATCAACTCATCATCAATGATTCGGAGCCTGCAGCCTTTTCACTTGATGGCATTCTTCCAACTAACTTAGCAACAATCTTTGATGATGCCGGTGTTCCGGTTGAGGCTTGGAAAGATCGTGCTTTGAATGTTTACGATCCATATGTCACGTACGCGGCTGTAAATGTTGAGAAAGTCCCTTGCGTCCAGGTTCGTAAAGCAATCTATTACGCTCGTGATTTTGCAGCACTTCAGACGCTATCTGGCGGAGCAGCCTTCACTGGCGATCCAGCAGATGGTGTAATCAAGCCTTTGATGGGCCTTGATTACAAGAAGACAACTGGATACGAAGATTGGAAAGAAGAAGGAAATGCCGAGAAAGCTAATGCACTTATGGCAGAGGCAAAGACCGCATGTCCTGAAGTTCACAAAAAAGCAACTACTACTGGATTGACTTTCGATGTTGGCGATACGGACACCAATAAGAAAGCCGCAACAATCTGGATTGACTCAGTTAAGAAGAACTCAGGAATAATTCTGAAGTTCAACTTTATTGAGCCAGGTAGTTACTACAGTGTTGTGTTGGATCCAACTAAGCAAGGAGATCTCTCTCGTGCTGGTTGGGCTCCAGACTGGGCAAATGCTTCAACAGTCATTCCTGAACTCATGCTTGATGGTTATGGATTCCCGTTGTCGCGCGCTGGCAAGGATCCAACTTATGCCGAGTTCAAGAAACGTGCTGAGGCGAATCTCTCAGAGCCAGATCGGATTAAGCAAGGCGCCGAATGGGCTGCGCTAAACCAGTATGTAATGGACCAAATGTGGATCATTCCTGGCGTCTTCTCAAAGACCCAAGAGATGTGGGGCTCCAAACTAACTGGCGTCTACTTCTGGGAACCACAGGGTGCTCCATCATTTGGAGATATCCAAATAGCTAAGTAAATGAGTTAGTAAGTAGAGGATTCCGGAGGCGAGTGATCTCCTCCGGAATCTTTCTTACAGTATTCAGAATTTTTGCAAGGGAATAGGAATAAGTAATGGTTGGGTACTTAGTGCGTCGTGTTTCAACTTCACTTGCAATTCTATTTGCAGTCAGTTTTGCGGTGTATACCATTTTTGCGCTTTTACCTTTTGATCCAGCAGCACTTACTTGTGGAAAAAACTGCAACAATCCGGCAATAATCGAAGCGAATCGAATTCGACTCGGGTATGACGTACCTTTTTGGCAGCAGTACTTAGTTTTTCTAGGTGGACTCTTTACGGGGCGAAAGTACAGTGAAGGAGCAGCAGAGATTTACTGCCCAGCACCAAGCTTTGGCTACTCATTTAATGAACATGAATGTGTCTCCACATTAATTGGACAAGCACTTCCCGTTACTGCTTCTTTGGCTATCGGAGCGATGATTTTATGGTTGCTAGCAGGAATAACCCTTGGGGTAGTTGCTGCAAGATTTCGGGGAAGGTGGGCTGATACCGCAAGCACTATCTTTGTTTTAATTGGAACTTCGCTTCCTACTTTTCTAACTGGCTTGTTGCTACTAGTTTTCGTAGTTATCAAGTGGGGAATCATCCCTTTCCCAGCAGGCAATTACACCCCATTACTAGAAAATCCTTTTGAGTGGGCTCAGATTTTGTTTTTGCCTTGGGTCACTTTGGCATTTGCATCTGCAGCGCTCTACACCAGATTTGTTCGAAACGCAGTTATTGAGACCTTGAGTGAAGATTTTATTAGAACAGCTCGCGCAAAAGGTTTAAGCGAGAAAGTGATATTGCGTAAACACACTTTGCGGGCTGCTCTTGCACCTCTCACAACTATGGCTGGACTTGACTTTGCGGCTTTACTTGGTGGGGCGATCTTAACTGAAAAAGTCTTCAACTTACCGGGGCTTGGCAGACTTTCGCTTGGCGCAGTAATCGAGTACGACCTACCAATAATTGTTGCTGCAACTTTGTTATCTGCTGCAATCGTGATTACGATGAATTTAGTCGTGGATCTTTTATATGCGTTTATTGACCCAAGAGTTCGGGTAGCTTCATGAGTTTGTTAGAAGTCGATAATTTGTTGGTTGAATTCACTACTTCTGACGGAATCGTCAAAGCAGTTGATGGAGTTTCCTTCAAAGTTGATCGTGGAGAAACTCTGGCAATTGTTGGGGAATCAGGTTCTGGCAAAACGGTTACCAACTTAGCAATTATGGGATTACTACCAAATAAAATTGCTAATATTTCAGGAAGTGCAAAATTAGATACTGGTGCGGGTCCGATTGATCTCTTAACAATTCCAAGTTCTGATTTGAGAAAGATTCGCGGTCGCGATGTAGCGATGATCTTTCAAGATCCAATGTCAGCGTTGCACCCTTATTACACAATCGGACATCAGATAATTGAAGCGCATCAAATTCATAATCAATGCAGTGAAGAAGATAGTGAGAAACGTACAATTGAACTTTTAGAATTAGTCGGAATCTCGGATGCGAGCAAAAGATTAAACGCTTTTCCACATCAATTCTCAGGGGGTATGCGTCAGCGCGTAATGATTGCAATGGCGCTGGTCAATGACCCTAAAGTTTTGATAGCTGATGAACCCACAACAGCTCTTGATGTGACGGTACAAGCCCAGATTATGAAATTACTTGCAGATTTGCAAAAAGAGTTAGGCATGGCCATGATTTTAATTACCCACGATCTCGGTGTTGTGGCTGGGTCTGCGGATCGAATAAATGTGATGTATGCCGGCAAGATTGTTGAATCTGCCGACGTTTTTGAACTCTTTGGGAATCCCCAGATGCCATATACCCACGGACTACTAGCTTCGATTCCACGGGTGGACCGACCACAATTGCAGCGGCTAGAAACGATTTCCGGACAACCTCCATCTCTGATCTCGCTACCGGCAGGATGCGCTTTTACTCCGCGGTGTTCACGTAAATCTGAGGTTGCTGGAAGCGCATGTGATTTAAAAATTCCAGTACTTTTAGAAATTGGTGCTGGACATTTATCAAGGTGTCACCTTGCTGGGTTAGCTGGGTTAGCTGGGTCGGTGAGGAAATGAGTGAACCTTTATTGCGGGTAGTTGATTTACAAAAATTTTTCCCGTTATCAAGCAACAGTATTTTTGTTAGATCAAAGGGAAGCAATAAGGCAGTAAATGGCGTCTCATTTACATTGAATGCTGGAGAAACCCTCGGATTAGTAGGGGAGTCTGGTTGCGGCAAATCAACTGTCGGTCGTTCACTGTTGAAGTTGTATGAACCTACTGGAGGCGAGGTTTATTTTGAGGGAGAAGAAATTTCTAAATACTCACCTCGAAACATGAAACCTTTCCGCACAAGGATGCAGATGATTTTTCAAGATCCTTACTCCTCTTTAAATCCGCGCCACTCAATTGGCCAAATTATCGGTGCAAGTTTCAAGATTCACGGTGTAAAAGATCTTGGTGCCGGTAAATCTGTAAAAACCTCGGTGCAAGATTTGATGGAGCGAGTTGGTTTAAACCCAGAGCATTACAACCGATATCCACATGAGTTTTCAGGGGGCCAACGCCAGCGAATTGGAATCGCCCGGGCGCTTGCTTTAAAACCTAAATTTATAGTTGCGGATGAGCCAGTGTCGGCACTCGATGTTTCGATCCAGGCTCAGGTCATAAACTTGCTTGATGATTTGCGAGATGATTTTGGACTTTCCTACCTTTTCATCGCTCACGATCTTTCTGTAGTGCAACACATCTCTGATCGAGTTGCAGTTATGTATTTAGGAAAGATTATGGAGCTCGCTCCCACTTCCTCTTTATATATTGAGCCACATCATCCATACACAAAAGCGTTGCTGTCAGCCGTCCCAATTCCTGATCCCGTATTAGAGCGCGGACGGGAGCGGATCGTGTTGACTGGAGATTTGCCTTCACCTTCAAACCCACCATCGGGTTGTGTCTTCAACACTAGATGTTGGAAAGTTCAGGATCGCTGCCGGACTGAAGAGCCTGCACTTCTTACTGTGGGATCATCGCAAGTTGCATGCCATTTCCCTGAATAACCTCTGAATACATACAGAATAATTAAATCGTCGGCAGCGTAAGGATTTCAGCCCCTGTAGCAGTAACTAGAAGAGTGTGTTCAAACTGCGCACTTCGCAATCCATCGGCAGTTAGAACCGTCCAGCCGTCCTCCCACATTTGATGTTGGTAAGTTCCAAGAGTTAGCATCGGCTCAATTGTGAAAGTCATTCCCTCTTCAATTTGAAATGCATGGTGTGGGGTGTCGTAATGCGGAATGATCAAATCTGTATGGAAAGCAGTATTGATTCCGTGACCGGTGAAATCGTGGACAACACCATAATTAAATCGTTTGGCATATGACTCGATCACCCGTCCAATTACCGAACTTTCCCTTCCCGGGACTACTGCGGCAATTGCGCGCGCTAGAGCGGCTTCTGTGCGCTCTACAAGCAGGTATGAGGCATCATCAACCTCGTTACTTGCCAAGAAGGTGGCGTTTGTATCTCCATGCGCTCCAACGCCATCAATTGTGAGATAAGCGGTGATATCAATATTTACGATATCTGTAGGCAAGATTTCCCGTGAGTCCGGGATTCCGTGACAGATCACCTCATTGATCGATGTGCAAAGTGATTTTGGAAACCCCCGGTATCCCAATGTTGAGGGGTAAGCGCCGTGGTCACATAAATACTCGTGCCCAATTTTGTCGAGAAAATCTGTACTGACTCCAGGAAGAATCGACTGACCCACGGTGACTAATGCATTTGCCGCCAACTTGCTGGCAGCCCGCATTACTTCTATGACTTCATCATTTGGAATATTTGACCCAGCAAATTTACTCGGACCAGATTTACCAACATATTCAGGGCGAGTAATTTGCGCCGGCACCTGGCGCATCGGTGAGATCTTTCCGCCCTTGATCCCAACCTCTGCTTCGCTTGCCATTTCAGTGAGTCTACTTAGGTACTTTATAAATCAGAGCAATAAAAAAATCCCCATCGCCGAAGCGATGGGGATTTTTTCAATAGATCCTTATGCTGCTGGTGCTGCCTTCGCTGCTTTTTTACGGCGACGACGAGGCTTTGCTGCACCGGCTTTCTTAGCGGCTTTCTTACGACGCTTTGGAGCTGCTTTCTTAGCGGCTTTCTTACGGCGCTTTGGAGCTGCTTTTTTAGCAGCTGCTTTCTTGGTCGTGCGCTTCTTTGATGTTTTCTTGGCTGCAGCCACGTACTTCTCCTGTCAGCTGGGTTCGATCCGTCACCGAACCTGTTAAGAGAAGGGTTCCACTCTTTTGCAATAAGTTCCAGCATTTGAGCAAAATATTTTGTGTCGTGTCGCACACCGATATTTTGGAATTTTTGTGCCCTACAAATAATTTCTTTTTTTGCTTTTCTGGGACGAAAATTTACTTTTCCTTACTTTTCATCAGCAGGTTTTTCCATTTTTAACTCAGATAATGCTCGTGCAGCCCGGATTTCCCGTTCAGAAACCGCATGTGGGTCGGTACGTGCATCATATTTTCGGAATTTGGGTAAAACTGAACTTAATGCCGATACCGATGCGACGCATAACAATCCACCACCAATTACCGCCCCATGTAAACCGGTGACAGCAGCCATTCCGCCGGCGCGCATCTGACCACCAATTGGTCCAACCGCGTAAGAAAGTAGTTCAATCCCAGCAAGTCGGCCACGCAACTCATCTGGAATTGTTTGATTCCAAATAGTCGCACGAAAAATAACGCTGACTTGGTCTGCTGCTCCTGCTGCGACTAAACACAACAAAACCCAATAAACATTGTCAAATATGGCAGAAATAGCGATTGAAATTCCCCAAATTAATGCTGCGAGAATAATTGCGCGGCCATGTCGATGCACTTTCAATGTCCATTTACTGGTCAGGGTTATTAATAATGCGCCTACGGTTCCAGCCGAATACAAGAATCCAAGTGATTGTGGAGAGTTCAGTTGATCAGCCCAAAAGGGGAATAGGGCGGTAGGCATTGCAAAAAACATCGCAGCCAGGTCGATCAGATAGGTGCCCATCAAATCTTGGCGGCTACTCGCATATTTAACTCCCTCAAAAAGGGCTCCGACTGATGGTGGTGTAGCTTTTTCACTACGTGGCATCCGGGAAACTTGGAGTAAAAGGATCAAGGAGAGTGCATAAGAAGTAACATCGATCAAATATGCGGGAGTCACACCCCAGATTGAAATGATAATTCCACCTATAGCGGGTCCTGCAATTACTGGAATTTGGTAACGCAATCCCATAATTGCACTTGCTGCTGGAAGATCTTCGTGCGAAACAATCCGTGGGATTACCGCGGCCATGCTAGGTCCACGTAATCCATTTACCCCGGCAAAAGCACCGCCAACTAGGTAAAGCACCCACAGGCGGGGGTTATCTAATTGTGAATTTATCAGCAATATTATTGATAACCCTAGAGCAGTAAATTCACCAATCAAGATTAATTTTCGCCGATCAACATAGTCGGCCAAAACTCCACCATATAAACCAAAGACAATGAGCGGGACTAATTCAGCCGCCCCCATCAAGCCAACCGCGACGTAGGAACCAGTGATTTCTTTTACTTGGTATGGAAGTGCGACATAAGTGATCATCGACCCTAGACCGGAAACTAGGCCGGATGAAAACAAGAGGCGAAAGTCGCGGACCCTTCTGAGTAAAGAGAGATCTAAACCAATCCCTCGCATCCTCTGCAATCTAGGAGGCTGAGATTTAGTTTTACTCATCCGGTGATTCTATATTCATGGCTCCATAGTTAGTGGAAAGTTTGCCCCTCATTTGGGAAGGCCCCACTTGCCACATCTGCTGACCACTCTTTGACTGCATTGCTCATTTCCTCGCGTAAATTTCGATAAGCCTTTGCCAATTTTGGCGGTTTTGCAGTTAGGCCCATCAGATCACTCCAAACCAAGACTTGGGCATCGCAATCTTTTCCAGCCCCAATACCAATCGTTGGAATTTCTAAAGCGGCCGTAATTTCGGAGGCTAATTCTGCAGGTACCAATTCGAGTACTAGTGAAAAAACGCCAGCCTCTTGTAACGCTAGTGCATCTGCAATTATGGCAGCACCATTTTCACCGCGACCTTGTACTCGATACCCGCCAAGTGTGTGAATAGATTGCGGTGTTAATCCAAGATGTCCCATAACTGGAATACCAGCTTTAATCAACGCTTTTATCTGTGGAGTAACTTTTGCCCCACCTTCAATTTTTACAGCTTGCACACCAGCTTCTTTGAAAAAGCGGATAGAGGTTTGCAAGGCTTGTTCAGGGGAGTGTTCAAATGAACCAAATGGAAGATCGGCAACAACTAGTGCTCGCTTTGTTGCACTAACAACAGCCCGCGATAGTGAAATCATTTCATCGACAGTTACCGAAATTGTATTTTCAGCACCTAAAAAATTATTACCCGCGCTATCGCCAACAAGCAAAACTGGAATTCCAGCTTGCTCAAATATTTCAGCAGTCAGTTGTTCATAAGAGGTGAGCATGGCCCACTTGCGTTGACCTTTTGATTTCACAATATCTAAAGTCGTGATGCGCCTATTAATGGCACCGCCGTATAAAGCGTTTACTGGCTCCATTTTTCCTCTTTTCCTCCCCTCAAGGCCGCGTGGGTCCCTGGGTCAGTTGTGAAGGTAATAGATGCAATCCTCTCACTTTGACCGCGAGTTGGCATACAGCCAAAAACCCAGCCTCAAATCAGCACCATATATATAGGGACAGTAGGCTGTATTTATGAGCGCTTCAGCTGATGCCGACCAGAGGCCGATTGTGCCGAGCCCGCCGATCTCACCTGCCTCGCCGGCTCAATTACGACTTGCACTGGCTCAAGTAAATCCAACTTTGGGTGCGATTGATGACAATTGCGAGTTGATCTTGAAGTACGTAAAACATGGTGCCCAAGGTGGCGCACATTTAATTGTTTTCCCAGAGATGGTAGTTACTGGATATCCGGTGGAAGATCTGGCACTTCGATCAGCTTTTAGATTAGCTAGCCGGAATGCGGTCGCTCAACTAGCAACTCAATTATCTCTTTCTGGCTTGGGAGAGATAGTTGTAGTGGTTGGTTATTTAGATCAGATTGATGGCGCACTTGATCGACTTGGCACTCCGGTTGGAGCACCGCAAAATGCGCTCGCCGTAATTTATCGAAACCAAGTTGTTGCAACTTATGCAAAACGCCATCTTCCAAATTACGGAGTATTTGATGAGTTTAGAAATTTCATCCCAGGTTCAAAATCATTAGTTGTAAGAGTTCATGGAGTAGATCTTGCTTTTGCAATTTGTGAAGATATTTGGCAAGACGGCGGATTAATGCCAGAGATTGCAGCACGTACTCCAGGTGCATTAATCGTTATAAACGGTAGCCCCTATGAAAAAGAAAAAGATGATGTGCGCTTAAATTTAATTTCACGACGAGCACGTGAAATTGGTGCACCTGTTGCATATGTAAATCTGATTGGCGGGCAGGATGAATTAGTTTTTGATGGAGACAGCGTTGTCGTTAATCAACGTGGTGAGACGATGGCGAGAGCGCCCCAATTTGCTGAAGGTTTAATGCTGATAGATATGCAGGCTAAATCTCATTCCGCTGTTCCAGACGTAGTTATAAGTGAAGAGATTCTTGCGGCCTATTCACCAAATTCAGCAGGTATCTCACCTGCATTAGATCGCGAAGCTAAAATCTGGGGCGCATTAGTTACCGGATTACGCGATTACGTTGAAAAAGGAAGATTCAAATCGGTAATTCTTGGAGTTTCAGGTGGAATTGATTCTGCTCTTGTAACTGCGATTGCTGTTGATGCAATTGGCGCAGACCGTGTTCACGGGGTAGCCCTTCCAAGTAAATACTCATCTGATCATTCACTTGGTGATGCGGAAGAGTTAGCGAAAAATACTGGAATTCAATTCAGAGTTGTACCAATACAAACCATGGTGGATAGTTATTTAGATTTATTGCACTTCACTGGAGTTGCTGAAGAAAATTTACAAGCACGAGTACGCGGCACAACTTTGATGGGTATTTCAAATCAAGAAGGACATCTAGTTTTAGCTACAGGCAACAAGAGCGAACTCGCAGTCGGTTACTCCACAATTTATGGAGACGCTGTCGGGGGATATGCACCAATTAAAGACCTATGGAAATCTTTAGTTTGGGAGTTAGCGCGATGGAGAAATAAAGTCGCGATTGCTAATGGACAAACTCCGCCGATTCCAATTAGATCCATTGAGAAAGAACCAAGCGCCGAATTGCGCCCTGATCAAAAAGATACTGATTCACTCGGGGATTACTTGACTCTTGATCTAATTTTAAATCGATATGTCACGCAAGATCAGAGTGTTCAAGAAATCATCACGGCCGGATTTGATCCAGCGGTAGTAAACCGCGTGGTCGGGTTGGTTGACGCTGCTGAGTACAAACGTCGCCAATACCCACCTGGCACCAAGATCAGCACCCGAGCATTTGGTAAAGATCGTCGCTTGCCGATCATCTCGGCCTGGGGCAGGCCAGTTAAATAGCCTCTAAATAGCCTCTAAATA
>SYCR01000014.1:0-27187 GCA_005786885.1 Actinomycetota bacterium
AGCGATGGGTTCGGCTTATCGTGAAATTGGATTAACAAATGAAAAACGATTGTCAGGTCGTGGTGTTTCTTGGTGTGCGACTTGTGATGGATTTTTCTTCCGCAATCAAAATATTGCAGTTGTGGGTGGTGGAGATTCAGCAATGGAGGAAGCAAACTTTTTAACTAAATTTGCTGACAAGGTAACTTTGATTCATCGCCGAGATAGCCTTAAAGCTTCCAAAATTATGGCTGAGCGCGCGCAAGCAAATCCTAAAATTGAATTTTTATGGAACAGCGAAGTTGTTGATGTACTGGGTGAGGATAAAGTCAGTGGCTTATCTATCCGAAACACCGTCTCAGGAGATTTAAGTGTTCTAGCGGCCACCGGATTATTTGTGGCGATTGGACATGACCCGCGTAGTGAATTGGTTAAAGGGCAAGTCACCCTTGATGATGAGGGCTATGTAAAAGTGGGGCACGGCAGCACTCAAACAAATCTTGAAGGTGTTTTTGCTTGTGGGGATCTTGTAGACCACACTTATCGACAAGCTATTACCGCAGCTGGTTCTGGATGTGCCGCGGCGCTAGATGCTGAAAGATTCTTATCTGGGCACTAAAGTTTTTAACCTAAGTTAAATCAAATAGAGAGAGAAGCTAATGGGAGCAACAACACCAGTTACGATGGCAACCTTCGATGCTGAAGTTCTGAAGAGCACAACACCAGTACTTGTAGATTTTTGGGCTGAATGGTGTGGGCCATGCCGTGCAGTGGGTCCAATTTTGGAAGAGATTGCAAATGAGCAAAGCGGAAAAATTAAGATTGTTAAATTAAATACTGATGAAGAGTCAGCGATCGCTATCAAGTATGGAATTACTTCTATTCCAACCATGAACCTCTTTGTAAATGGCGAAATTGTAAAAACGATTGTTGGGGCACGTCCTAAGCCTGCAATCATGAAGGAACTCGAAGGCTTTATTTAACTCGTGGAAGAGTTAGCCAAGGTTGGAGATGTCAACGCAATTGTCACTGAAACAATCACATCTTTATCGCGCCTTGGATTATTGAACTCATCGGAAGTTGCCTTCACAAAAGAGGTTGTAGCGGCATTACGGGAATTTCAACAAAGTCGTGGATTGACTGCTACTGGAAAATTAACGCGAGATATCTATCTTGCGCTGGAAGAAGCTAGGTGGCGACTCGGAGATCGAAATCTCTCATACATTCCTGGTGCATTAATTCGCGGAGATGACATCGCGACTCTGCAAAATCGTTTAAATGAAATGGGATTTTCATCTGGCCGAGTAGATGGCATATATGGGGCTTTAACTGAAGGCGCTGTAATTGAATTTCAAAGATCAGTAGGTCTTCCTGTCGATGGAGTTTGTGGACCTGCAACTTTCACTGCACTAATCCGATTGACCGGAACTGTTCGGGGCGGTCGTGCCAGTTCTTTGCGCGATACATATTTAATCCATCAACGCGGCCCGGCTTTGGCCGGAAAAATAGTTGCTATTGATGCAAGCTTTGGCGGAAAGTTCTATGGTGCTGAGGCATTTGGTTTAAATGAAGCCCAAATAACTTATGACGTTGCAAAAAGATTAGAGGGACGATTAAGTGCATTAGGTGTAACAGTTTTTATGACCCGAGGAAAAGATAATAATCCAAGTGAATTGGATCGAATAAATTTTGCAAATAAAGTTAATTGCGACCTACTAATTTCATTGCACTTAGATAGCAGTTCTTCTGCCAACGCGCAGGGTGTTGCTTCTTACTATTACGGAAATGCCACACATGAAATTCATTCCGTTGTAGGTGAGCGTTTTGCGCTTTTAGCACAACGTGAGATTTGCGCACGCACTGATTTGTTAAATTGTCGTACCCATGGCAAAAGTTGGGAAATTTTGAGATTAACAAAGGCACCTTCAGTTCGAATTGATTTGGGATATTTGAGCAATGAAGGGGACGCGCAAAGATTGGCCAGATCTTCATTTAGGCAGTCTTTGGCCGAAGCCTTGGTTGTGGCGGTACAACGACTGTATTTAGCCGCCGAAGAAGATGCACTTACCGGCACTTTGCGGGTTGAGGATTTAAAGCGCGCTGGGCTCCGTAAGTAGAGCAAGTAATTACATAAAACATCAATACCTATCTCTATGAGATGATTACCCTTCACATTAATTTGAAGGGGGCGAGTGGTTTGAGTTCATTAATTCCAAAAAACGAGGAAAACTTAACCGCCCGTTACGCCTCCCGCGCAGCTTTAATGTTGCCGAGTGAGATCCGCTCACTTTTTGCAGTGGCTTCTCGTCCGGAAATTGTTTCACTCGCTGGTGGAATGCCTAATCTCTCTGCACTTCCGATGGATGTAATGGCTAGCGTTGTTCAGAAGTTAGTTTTAGAAAATGGCACTGAGGCTTTGCAGTATGGCAGCGGCCAAGGGCATCCAAAATTGCGAGAACAAATTTGCGAAATCATGGCCCTTGAAGGAATTCGGGCAAAAGGCGATGACATTGTTGTTACTACCGGATCACAGCAAGCCCTAGATCTGATCACTCGAATATTTATTGATCCGGGTGATGTGATTCTGGCCGAAGCACCTTCTTACGTTGGAGCACTTGGTGTTTTTGCTCAATACCAAGCAAATGTTGTTCATATTTCTATGGACGATAAAGGTTTGATTCCAGAGGCCTTAAGAGAAGCGATCAAAACTGTTCGTGAAGCAAAACGTAAAATTAAATTTATTTACTTAATTCCAAATTTCCAAAATCCTTCCGGTGTTACAATGCCCGCATTGCGCAGAACCGAAATTCTTGAAATTTGTCGCGATGCCGAAATTTTTGTGATCGAAGATAATCCATATGGCTTACTTGGTTTTGATGGTCCGACGCCAAATGCCATGCGCGCTGAAGATTCAGACAATGTAATTTATTTAGGCTCTTTTTCTAAAACAATTGCTCCCGGACTTCGAGTCGGCTGGGCTTTAGTTCCACAAGCTGTTAAGGAAAAATTAGTAATTGCAAATGAATCATCAGTTTTGTGCCCATCAAATTTTGCTCAGTTAACAATCTCTGGTTATTTGGCTAATGAACCTTGGAGAGACCAAATTGCGTCTTTCTGCGATTTGTACCGAGAACGCCGTGATGCGATGTTGGAGTCTTTAGATGAATTCTTCCCAGTAACGGCAACATGGACCCGTCCCAAAGGTGGTTTCTATGTCTGGATTACATTGCCCCCAGAAATTGATACCAAAGTATTAGTTCCGCGCGCTATCGCGGCAAAAGTTGCATATGTTCCGGGAACTGCTTTTTACGCCGACGGTTTTGGAAGTTGGCAGATGCGACTTTCATACTGCCATCCGACCCCTGAGCGGATCCGACAAGGCGTAAAATCTCTTGCTGGCGTAGTTAAAGAAGAGATTGATCGCCGATCAAATGGCGCAGCTAAATTAACTTCTCGCTAACTCAATAATTCGCGCAGTTACTAAAGCAATCTCGGCTGAAGTTAATAACTCTGGAGTTAAAAAAATTTCCTGGTCGTCGTTTCGGTGATCTACAGCAATTCTTGGTTCTGACTCCCACAATTTCATTGCGAGTTCACGCGCGCTCATTCCGAAAACTTTCTGATCTATTTCAATCTTGATTCGAGGAAGTGGTTGTCCAGCCTCATTTAAAACCATTTTGAAAAGATGAAAGCCTTTTATCTTGGAAAAATAATTAACCCATTGATCGCAAATTGCATTCCAAACCCTTGCTTGCTCTTCATGATCAGCGTTCACGTACATTTCAACTGCTTTCAAGATTGCAAATATTTCTTCCTTGCCAACTTTCAATGATCTGGCTTTGGTGGTGTTTGGTGCGGCAAACTTGGCTGCAGCCTTAATGATTTCAACTTTTCCTAGAATTAATCCGGTCGTCTGTGGACCTCGCAAACCTTTACCGCCACTAAACAAAACAACATCGGCGCCTGAGTCTCTAGTGAAATGCCAAAGGTTGCTCACTGGAGGTATCTGTGCAGCAGCATCAACAATGACTGGAACATTATGTTGTTTAGCAATTTCAACTGTACGTTGAATTGAGAGTGCTCCTGGTGGTCGGTTTAAACCTGGTACAAAAAAGATTCCTGCAGTTTTTTCATTAAAGGCATTTATTAATTCTGCTTCAGATCGTGGGCCTTCTGAGCCGATCACCTTAATTACTCCGCCTGCGAATTCAATAGATTTCACATAATCAACCATGTGGGTGCAATCAATTATAAATTCATTTTTAGTAGCATTTTTATTTAGATCCAAAATTGCAAGCACAGACAAAACAACCGCTGCAGCACAACCAGGTGTTATATAAGCGGCATCATTTTTTGTTAATTGTGCTATCCGCTCCCCAGCAACTCTATGTAGTTCTTCAAGCTCCACAAATTCACTGGCGCCTTGCACCATGGCAGCTAATACTTCCGGCGCCATTCGTGATCCGCCGAGAAAGGTATATGTAGTCGCAGCATTTAGGACTCTAGGAATTCCTAGTGAGGCAAGAGTTAAATTCTCCATCTTTATCCTTTGATCTCCTTAATTATTCGTTGTAAATCAGCACCCGATGCAAACTCAATGATTAATTTTCCATTGCGCTTACCACTACCCATTTCAACACTTACTCGGGTGTCGAGATGGTCCCCTAGTTGATTAGCAATCTCTTCTAATTCAACATTGCGAGGTTTGGCTTTCTTACTCTTTGCAGGTTTACTTGTTTTACTTCCCATTGAAACAATTTCCTCAGTCGCCCTAACACTTAATCCTTCTGCAACTATTCGTGCCGCTAATTTCTCCATCGCTGCCTCACTTTCTAGCGATAGCAATGCTCTTGCGTGTCCTGCCGATAAAACTCCGGCAGCTACTCGTCGCTGAACTGTTGGAGGAAGTTGCAAAAGTCGTAAAGTATTTGAAATGTGTGGCCTCGAACGGCCGATCCGAAGTGCTAATTCATCATGGGTGTAATTAAAATCAGTAAGTAGTTGACTGTAAGCCGCGCCTTCTTCTAGCGCATTTAATTGGCTGCGATGAATATTTTCCAACAATGCTTCTCGCAAAAGTTGATCATCTGGAGTTTGTCTAATGATCACTGGTATTTGCGTTAGTCCCGCAGCTTTTGCGGCGCGAAAACGCCGCTCACCCATTACTAATTCATATTTTCCACTTCCTGCTCCGCCAACATTTCTAACAACTGGTGGTTGCAAAATTCCAACTTCTTTTATTGAAATAATTAGTTCATTTAATGCTTCTTCGTCAAAAACGGTTCGTGGTTGACGTGGGTTTGGTGAGATTTGGGAAATCAAAACTTCTTTTAAGTTTGCAACTTCTACTTCAACACCAGCAACGCTTTTTGTTAATTGCACTGGTTCACTAGTTGGAATTAACGCTCCGAGTCCACGGCCTAATCCACCTTTACGTGTACTCATTTTGCTGTCTCCTGTCGGTTATCTCGTTCACAAATTTCGCGCGCAGCATTTAGGTATGCAATTGCGCCGGGTGAAGACATGTCATAAGTCATTACTGTTTGACCATAAGACGGCGCTTCGGAAACACGTACTGCTCGCGGAATTACACTTTGTAATACTTCACGCGGAAAATGTTCACGCACACTTGCAGCAACATCATTTGCTAATCTAGTTCTTCCATCAAACATAGTTAATAAGATTGCTGAAATATGTAATCTTGGATTAGCGCCAGCAGTTACTCGCGAAATAATATTTAATAACTGTGCGACTCCTTCAAGTGCGTAATACTCACATTGAATTGGAATCAATAATTCATCTGCCGCAATCAATGCATTAATCGTTAACAAACCAAGACTTGGCGGACAATCAATTATTAAGTAATCAAATTTGTTGCTTATTGTTAGATTTGTTAGATTTGAAATTGCTTCTTTCAACCGAGATTCGCGACGATCAAGTGCAACTAAATCAATTTCGGCTCCAGCTAAATTAACACTCGCTGGCAAACAATAAAGTTCTGGAAAACCTGGTGCTTTTTGCATTAAACCAGCGATGGATTTATTTTCAACTAAAACTTCGTAACCGCCTGCAACATTTTCACTACGGTCTGCGCCGAGGGCAGTACTGGCATTGCCTTGCGGATCTAAATCAATAACTAAAACTTTTAATCCACCCATAGCTAGAGCAGCAGCAATATTTACCGCAGTAGTTGTTTTACCTACCCCGCCCTTTTGATTGGCGACAGTGAAAATCCGAGTGGCTTTTGGTTTGGGAAGTGGTTCGCGCAACCTGCGGGTGCCTACCACTTTTTTCCCGCTGCCCTCTTTACTTTGAGTTGTTTCACGTGAATCCACGAGGGTGAGTTAACCAGCCTTTTCGATGGAAATCACCCTCACCGGAGGTTGCTCTGGCAAAAGTGGAAAAGAGGCCAGAATTACCTCTGCTTTGCTTGGGTTAAAGCGACTCATGGGTGCAGCCGCCAGCTCGCTTTCCGCGCTCTCCCCCTTCAAAGCCAGCAACTTTCCCCCTGGCGCGATCAACCGCCAACTAATCTGCAATAACTTAGGCAAAGGTGCCACAGCCCTGGCGGTGACTATTTGATACCGCGTTTTGTGTTGCTCGGCCCGACCACGAACTACCTCAAGATTGGCTAACCCAAGTTGAGTGATGACCTTTAAGAGGAAGCTGGCTCGGCGCTCTAATGGCTCCAACAAAGTTATCTGCAAATCTGGCCGAGCCAATCCAAGGACAATCCCCGGAAGGCCAGCCCCACTTCCAATATCAATAACCGTTGCACCATTTGGCATCAAAGTAATTAGCGGCAAGGAGTTAAAGATATGTCGATTCCAAATCCGATCAACTTCACGGGGTCCGATCAAGCCATGTTCAACCGCAGTACTTGCCAAAATTTGACCGTATTCAAGGGCTTGGTCAGTTAGCTCTCCAAATATCGGAGTTAAGGTTTCCCGTGAAACATCCACCAAAAAGCTCCCGCTCTTAGGAGGCTGGCAGAATTACAACACAGCGATTTGGCTCTTCGCCCTCAGATTCGCTGGCTAGCCCCAGTTCACCAATGGTGTCGTGGATGACTTTGCGCTCAAAAGCATTCATTGGTGGCAGGGTGATCGACTCTCCGCTGCTCTTAACCTCTTCGGCACGCTCTTGCGCGAGAGTCCGTAACGCGCTCTTTTTCTTATCGCGAAAGCCTGCAATATCAAGCATTAATCGGGAACGGTCCCCGGTGTTTTGCTGGACTGCCATGCGGGTTAACTCTTGAAGTGCTTCAAGAACTTCACCCTCTTCACCGATTAGATGGGTCAGCTCTCCACCTTCAATAGCTAACGCTGCGCGCCCGTTTTCAACATCAATATCGATATCCCCAGGCAGATCTGCAATATCAAGCAAAACCTCTAGGTAATCTGCAGCGAGGTCGCCCTCTTCCTCTAAACGTGAAATCTCACTCTTTTCCATCTTTGCCTCCTGCTCAACCAATCACCCATTGTGGGCGATATGTAAAATTTATGGTGGTTTGTGTTATTTTTTCGGGTTTTTAGGGTTTTTAGGGTTCTTAGGATTCTTCTTTTTCTTCTCTTTCTTTGGCTGTTGGCGTTGCCCTTTTGGCTCCTCAATCACAACATCGCCAGGAAGATCATCATCTTCTGGTTTAACACCATTTTTTAACGCACGTTTTGCTTCCAACTCTTCATACGCTGGTGAGCCCGGCGTTGGATTTCTTCTAATTACATAGAACTGTTGACCCATTGTCCAAAGGTTTGTTGTCAACCAGTACAACAAAACTCCAATTGGAAAATTAACTCCGGTTACTGCAAAAATTACTGGAAATAAATACAACATAATTTTTTGTTGTTGCAACATCATGTTTGGAGCACCAGTATTTTTTGGCATTCCTTTAACCATCAGTTGTCGCTGTGTGATAAATGTAGAAGCAGACATCAAAATAATCATGATCATCGCAACAACTTTGACCTTGCTATCCGGACTACCTAAAAATGTTTGTGAAATTGGAGCGCCGAAAATTGTCGCCGCGCCCGCGCTAGAAACATCTGCGGCGGTTAAAACACCTCGAGGAACATTTTGACCAATTCCATTCAAAACCCCAAATAATGCAAAGAAGATTGGGGCTTGGGCCAAAATTGGAAAACAAGAAGCAAGTGGATTTGTGCCATGCTTTTTATAAAGCTTCATCATCTCTTCAGATTGCTTTTGTCGATCATCTTTATATTTTTTCTGGATCTCTTTCAACTCTGGTTGTAAAACTGTCAAAGCGCGTTGGCTTTTAATTTGTTTAACAAAAAGTGGAATTAACAAAATACGAATCAAGATTACAAGTCCAATAATGGCAAAGCCCCAAGTGACTCCACTATCAGTTCCAAAGAATGGAGCAAGAAATTCATGGAAAAACATAATGATCCACGAAACCGCGTCATATAACGGATTAAATATCCCCACGAATTAGCCCCTGTTCCCTTGAACTTTCAGGTAAATAATCAATTCCGCCTTTAGACCAAGGGTTGCATCGTAATAAACGCCAACCAGTTAGCCCAATTCCAATAATTACTCCTCGTTCCTGAAAAGCGGCGAGTGCGTAATTGGAGCAGGATGGGTAGTACTTACAGCGAGGGGCCATAGATGGTGAAATCCATTTTTGATATCCCCTAATAAGAGCAATCGGAAGTTTTGCAATTCGGCTCACGTCAATGCCTTTTTTAAAGCGACTTCAAATTCATCACGTAATTCGGTTGAAGAAATATCCGCCGCGCTCTGCGGAAAAGCTCGCGCAACTAACAAAGAACCCTCAGGTAATGACCTGAGCATTGGGGATATGGCATGGCGCAATTTTCGCGCAACGCGATGGCGAACCACAGCGTTACCTACGCTTTTTGCCACAATCAGCCCCGCTTTCGGTGGAGCATCCTCCGAACTTCTATGGAGAAAGAGTTGAAAAGATTTGGAATTGATTTTTCTACCGCTCAGTGCGATTGCGAAATCTGATTTCTTTCTTAGCCTGTTTGCGGGAGGAAGCATTTTGTAACCGTCTTTTACTTAACGTTACTTAATTTGATTGACTTGAGTTGGTCAGGCTTACAAATCACTGCAATTAGGCAGAGATGCGTAAGCGTCCTTTTGCACGACGTGCTGAAAGAACTGCGCGGCCAGCGCGAGTTGCCATGCGTGCACGGAAACCGTGCTTCTTTGCGCGACGGCGATTATTTGGCTGGAAAGTACGTTTTGACACTTAATTGCTCCTAGCGCTTTTGGGGTAAGAGCGTGCTATTCGCTCAGGCCACTAAAGGTACGGCCCTGCAGGGAGTGTGGTCAAACTCGCGAATCCACCCTTTCACCCTCCTAAACCCCAAAGGAGAGGTTTAGAGTTGTGGATAACTATTTGTCATAGCTCAAAATACTCGCTATCGTCCGATCTTCTCCACAGGCACCTGGGTTGACCCCTCAAATGGGACGGCGAGAATCCGGCATATCGGACAATTGCTGAAGATTACCCCACAGATTGTGGATAACTTTGTGGATAGAGCAGTGGGTAAGTATAGAGAATGAGGTTTTCATGACTGACTCCCTTTCAGTTGAAACAACGCTCGACCTACCAGCACTGTGGGCGAGCACAATTCAAAAGATTGCCGAAGATGCGCCTCAGCACCGCGCCTTCTTAAGTTTGACCAGACCAATGGGTGTAATCGACAGCAATGGCAGCACCACAATTCTTATCGCGGCACCAAATGCATTTGCAAAAGACGTTCTTGAAACCAGATTGCGTTCTTTGATAACTGAAACTCTTTCTTATGAACTTGGTCGCGAAGTTCGAGTCGCAGTAACAATTGATGAATCACTTGAGATTGCGCAAAGACCAGAAGTTGAACTTCCTGAAGTTGTTGAAACTGAAACTGCTCCACAACGTGCCGGAACCGGTCGCAGTAACGAACCAGTATTAAACAAAGAGCCATACCAATTAAACCCTCGCTACATCTTTGAAACTTTTGTGATCGGCTCATCAAATCGTTTTGCCCACGCTGCTGCAGTCGCTGTTGCCGAAGCTCCGGGAAAGGCTTACAACCCATTATTTATTTATGGCGAATCAGGTCTTGGTAAAACACATTTACTCCATGCCATAGGTGCTTACGCCCGCGAGTTATATAGCGGCCTACGAGTGCGTTATGTTTCAAGTGAAGAATTTACAAATGATTTTATTAACTCTATTCGCGATGATAAAGCTGCGGTATTCCAAAAACGTTATCGCGCTGTAGATCTGCTTTTAGTCGATGACATTCAATTCTTAGAAAACAAAGAGCGGACTCAAGAAGAGTTTTTCCACACTTTTAACACGCTTTACAACGCTAACAAACAAATTGTAATTTCGAGCGACCGCCCGCCAAAACAATTAGCAACATTGGAAGATCGACTTCGTTCTAGATTTGAGTGGGGTCTGATCACAGACATCCAACCTCCTGAATTAGAAACACGTATCGCTATTTTGCGTAAAAAAGCAGCGCAAGATCGTTTAAATGCACCTGATGATGTTTTGGAATATATCGCCAGTAAAATATCAACAAATATTCGTGAATTAGAAGGTGCTTTGATTCGCGTAACTGCTTTTGCGAGTTTGAATCGTCAAGGCGTGGATCTTTCGCTGGCTGAAATTGTTTTAAAAGATTTAATTCCGGATGACCACGGCCCTGAGATCACCGCTGCAACCATCATGGCCCAGACTTCCTCCTATTTCAGCCTCACAATTGACGACCTTTGTGGAACCTCGCGTTCTCGCGCTTTAGTTAATGCCCGACAAGTTGCGATGTATCTCTGCCGCGAACTAACTGATTTGTCATTGCCTAAAATTGGCCAAACTTTCGGCGGCCGCGATCACACCACCGTGATGCACGCTGATCGAAAAATTAGACAGCTAATGGCAGAGCGAAGATCGATCTACAACCAGGTAACAGAGTTAACCAACCGAATCCGGACCCAAGCCCGAACCGGTAATTAGTTACACCAACAATTCCTGACTGTCCTGTCTAATATGTCCGTTTCGTTCCTTAAATAGGGGTTCCACAGTTGGGGATATCACTGGGGATGAAGCCACTTTTTGAGGAGTAACTGCCTTAGCTGTTGTGGAGATCTTTTTCAGGGGTCTATAGCTATTTGATAACCCTGTGATTAACAGGGGCTTTTTCCACAAGAGAGGTAAGGTTATCCACAGAGAAAAAGAGGTGTTTTGCCGGTTCAACCTGCTGGAATGGTCTTTATCCACAGATAATCACCAGCCTATGACTACTACTACCTTTAATTAATCTGTAACTAAAAAATAACAGAAATATTCAATAAGAGATGAGTTAGAAAAAGAGTAGAGATATTTAGTGAAAATGGGAGAGGATTCACCTCACCTTAGAGGAGTTAAGAACGATGAGATTTATTGTAGAGCGCGACGCGTTAGCTGATGGCGTGATGTGGGTTTCCAGATCTTTGTCTGCGCGCCCAATTATGCCGGTCTTATTAGGAGTGTTAATTAAAGCCGACAAAAAAGGGGTTCACCTTTCGGGCTATGACCTAGAGACTTCAGGAAAAGCAGAAGTAGCCGCTGATGTAAAGGAAGAAGGAACTGTTTTGGTTTCCGGAAAATTACTTTCCGATATTGCAAGAGCGCTTCCAAATAAGCCAGTAACTTTTTCACTAGAAGGAAATAGAGTTTCGGTAATTTCAGGAAGCGCAAAATTTGCACTCCCAACTCTTTCAGTGAGTGATTACCCAAATCTTCCAGAGTTACCAAGTGAAACCGGAAGATTGTCGGGAGACTTGTTTGCAGAGGCCGTAGGTCAAGTTGCAGTAGCGGCCGGAAAAGACGATTCACTTCCAGTGCTTACAGGTGTTTATGTAGAGATAGAAGAAAACAAATTAATTCTTGCTGCTACAGACAGATACCGTTTAGCGGTTCGCGAATTAAATTGGGACGCCCCACGCGCAAGCGCCTCCGCACTTATCCGTGCGCGTACTTTGAATGATGCCGCGAAATCCTTGGCTGGCGTAAAGAGCGTGAGCGTTGCACTTGCAGCTGCTACCGCAACGGAGCGACTAATTGGTTTTGCAAGTGAAGGAAAAGTTATGACATCAAGAATGCTTGATGGAACTTTCCCACCATATCGACACCTGCTTCCTTCTGAGCGCAGCGCAACAGCAGTAGTTGAGGTTGCACCTTTTGTAGATTCTGTTCGAAGAGTTGCATTAGTTGCAGACAAAACTGTTCCACTTCGTTTAGCGTTTAATCCAGGCGCACTAACACTTGAAGCTGGAGTAGGCGATGATGCGCAGGCTACCGAAGAAATTGAAATTGCATTTGACGGCGAACCGTTATCAATTGCTTTTAACCCCACCTTTCTGCTTGATGGATTAGCTGCAGTTAATTCACCATATGTTGAGGTCGCATTTACAGGTGGAAGTAAACCAGCGGTGCTTTCTGGGAAATCTAGCGCTGACGGTGAATCAGATTTTTCTTACCGCTACCTGCTAATGCCAATGCGGTATTCCTCTTAACAGTGCACCTAACTTTTTTATCGTTAACTGATTTCAGGTCCTATAAGAACACTGAATTACTTTTACGGCCTGGCGTAACTACTTTTATAGGTAGCAACGGCGAGGGAAAAACCAATTTTGCAGAGGCAATCGGCTACTTGGCTTATCTTTCATCTCATAGGACCGGTTCCGACACACCGCTGATTCGTTTGGGTTGTGAGCGGGCATATATTCGCGCCAAAGTCATGAATGATGACCGAGAAGAGTTGTTAGAAATTGAGATTAATAATGGACGGGCTAATCGCGGGCGCATAAACCAGAGCCCAAGCAGATCAACAAAAGAGTTACTGGGGCATTTGCGCGCGGTTTTGTTTACTCCAGAGGATTTGTCATTAGTAAAGGGAGACCCGAGCGAAAGACGAGATTACTTAGACAAGATTTTAATTTCGCGTACACCACGACTTGCTGGAACCATCACTGATTACGAAAGAGTGATCAAACAACGTAATTCGCTTTTGAAAACTCGACCTAATGAACGCGAGTTAGTTCCGTGGGACGGCCAATTAGCGAAATTGGCCAGTCAAGTAATAGCCGCGAGATTAGCTTTAGTCGAAAAGCTAAGACCATTAGTGGTAGACGCTTATTCGAAAATTGCAGCCGGGGATAATGTAAATATTGAATACAAATGCTCAGGTGATTTAAAACAAAGAGAAGTAAGTGAAATCGAAGCGGAAATTTTATTTGCGCTACCTGAATTAAGAAGAGCCGAAATAGAAAGAGGACTTTCTCTAATTGGTCCGCATCGAGACGATTTACTTTTGACACTTGGCGCAACACCGGTTCGCGGTTATGCAAGCCAAGGTGAATCTTGGTCTTTTGCGCTTTCACTAAGAGTTGCTGCTTACCACCTCTTCCGTTCCGATGGTGATTTGCCTATCTTGATCCTTGATGATGTATTTGCTGAACTAGATGCGGCACGTAGAAAAGCTTTAGTGGAATTAATTAAGGATGGCGAACAAGTGATTGTTACGGCTGCGGTAGAAGAAGATTTGCCGCAAGATTTACTTCATCGGAAAATCTATGTGCGCAGCGGAACTTTAAATGAGTAGCCAACGAGATTTAGCCCGGGCATTACTCGCTTCGGCACGCAGACATTCGCACCGATTTCGTAAAGAGGGTTCATCTACTCGCAGGGAAAGTGCCGAAAATGATGAAACTCAATCTGTAGGCCCACAATTAATAAATCAATCACTCTCAGAATTGATTGCAGATCAAGGTTGGAGTGAGCATTTAAAAGTTGGAGATTTATTTACTAGGTGGGATGAGATTGTTGGAACTGAGATTGCACAGAACGCAAAACCAATGCGGTTAACCGATGGAAAATTGTTGATTGAAGCAAGAAGTACCGCCTGGGCCACTCAACTTCGATTGATGAGTGATGATTTGAAGCGGCGAATCGCAGCCGAGGGACTGGAGTTAAATGGGATTGAGGTAGTCGGACCGCGTTCACCTTCATGGAGGCGCGGGGGGTGGACGGTCAAAGGGGGGCGTGGTCCTCGCGATACCTACGGTTAACCCCAGTTGTGTGGGGGGAGTTTAAGTAGGGGGTTACTTTTCCCCAGCCCCCAATAGAAGCCGAATTTTGGCTGGTTAAGTTCAAAATACCTAATAGGATTAACCCCTGCCGTGAAAAAGGTTCTCCCAGCCGGCCAAAACTAGAGCCTGAAACCGTAAAGACACATGGAGTGGGGTTTAAATTGAGTTCAGAGGGCAAGCGTGAATATGACGCTAGCGCTATTCAAGTTCTTGAAGGACTTGATGCCGTTCGCAAACGCCCCGGAATGTATATCGGTTCCACCGGTGAACGTGGTTTACATCATTTAGTTTATGAAGTTGTCGATAACTCGGTTGATGAAGCACTCGCCGGTTATTGCACGCAGATTGATGTAGTTCTTGAAAGTAATGGCGGAGTGAGTGTTACCGATAACGGTCGTGGAATTCCAGTAGATATTGTTGAAAGCGAAGGAAAGCCAGCTGTTGAAGTTGTGCTTACCGTTTTACACGCCGGTGGAAAATTTGGCGGTGGCGGGTATGCAGTGTCAGGCGGGCTTCATGGTGTCGGTGTTTCAGTCGTAAACGCACTCAGCACCCGACTTGATGTTGAAGTACAACGCGAAGGATTTTTTCATACCCAAAGTTATAAATTAGGTGTTCCACAAGCGCCACTTAAAAAAGGTGAAAAAACTTCGAAGACCGGAACCAAAGTAACCTTTTGGGCCTCGGAAGAAATTTTTGAAACTACAGTTTATTCTTTCGAAATTCTTTCAACTCGTTTTCGCGAAATGGCATTTTTAAATCGTGGCATGACCATAACTTTGCGCGATGAGCGCGCGGGACATGTCGATGAAAAAGGCGAACCGATTCATGTAACTTACAAATATGACGGTGGAATTTCAGATTTTGTAAAACATTTAAATTCAACAAAAGGCGAATCACACAAAAGCATTATTGCTTTTGATTCAGAGGACGTTAAAGCTCAGTTATCACTTGAAGTTGCGATGCAATGGAGTATCGGTTACACCGAATCGGTTTATACCTTTGCAAACACCATTAATACTCAAGAGGGCGGAACGCACGAAGAAGGTTTTCGTACTTCACTTACATCAATCGTAAACAAATTCGGTGAAGAGTGGGGATTAATTCGCAAAAAGGAAGATCGCTTAACAGGTGACGATGTGCGCGAAGGTTTAACCGCAATCGTTTCCATTAAATTAGGTGAGCCTCAATTCGAGGGACAAACCAAAACAAAATTAGGAAATACTGAGGCGAAATCTTTTACCCAAAAAGTTGTGCATGAAAGATTGGGTGCTTGGTTTGAAACCAATCCAAGCGAAGGCCGCGACGTAATTCGTAAATGTATTGATGCCGCAACAGCTCGGGTTGCTGCACGCAAGGCGCGCGAGCTCTCAAGATCACGAAAAGGTTTGCTTGAGGGTCGCGGAATGCCTGGAAAATTAGCGGATTGCCAATGGACAGACCCAAGCAAATGCGAGCTTTATATAGTTGAGGGAGATTCGGCTGGCGGTTCCGCTAAAGGTGGCCGTGATTCAAAGTTCCAAGCAATCTTGCCGATCCGCGGAAAAATTCTTAACGTTGAAAAGGCGCGCATTGACCGAGTTTTACAAAACAATGAAGTGCAAGCATTAATCACCGCACTAGGTACCGGCGTTCATGATGAATTTGATATCGCAAAACTTAGATATCACAAGATTGTGTTGATGGCCGATGCTGATGTTGACGGACAACATATTCGTACCTTGCTTTTAACCTTGCTTTTCCGTTTTATGCGCCCACTGCTGGAAGGTGGATATGTTTATTTGGCGCAACCACCACTTTATAAATTGAAGTGGGGCGGCAAAGAGCCAGTTCAATATGCATTCTCAGATCGCGAACGTGACGGAATGATAAAAATTGGTTTAGACAACAACAAACGTCTTCCTAAAGAAGATGGAATCCAGCGATTTAAAGGTCTTGGCGAAATGCCGGCTAAGGAACTTTGGGATACCACAATGGATCCAGATACTCGCGTACTAATTCAAGTAACTCTCGATGATGCAGTAGCAGCAGATGATCTTTTCTCGGTACTAATGGGTGAAGATGTTGAAATGCGAAGAAACTTTATTCAACGTAATGCAAAAGATGTTCGGTTCTTAGATATCTAGGTTATGGAGTTTGTAAATTATGGATGAGACACGCGACCGGGTAGAACTTGTCGATCTCCAAGTGGAGATGGCACGTTCTTACCTCGATTATGCAATGAGTGTGATCGTTGGTCGTGCGCTCCCTGATATTCGCGATGGATTAAAACCAGTTCACCGTCGCGTTCTTTACGCAATGTTTGATGCGGGATACAGACCTGATCGTGGTTATTACAAATCTTCACGTGTAGTTGGTGACGTGATGGGTAATTATCACCCACACGGTGACACCGCTATTTATGACACCTTGGTGCGCTTAGCTCAAACATGGTCTTTGCGTTATCCACTTGTTGATGGAAATGGAAACTTTGGTTCACCTGGAAATGATCCAGCTGCGGCTATGCGTTACACCGAAGCTCGTCTTGCTCCGCTTGCAATGGAGATGATGCGTGACATTGAACAAGACACAGTTGATTTCACACCAAACTATGACGGACGTTCTGAAGAACCTACAGTTTTACCAAGTCGCTTTCCTAATCTTTTAGTTAACGGAAGTGCCGGAATTGCAGTTGGTATGGCCACAAATATTCCTCCGCATAATTTGACTGAACTTTGTCGTGGAGTGCAATGGTCACTAGAACATCCAGATGCCAGCAGTACTGAATTATTGGAAGCATTGCTTGGATTTGTAAAAGGACCTGATTTCCCAACTAAAGGTTTAGTTGTAGGTCGCCAAGGAATTGAAGATGCATACCGCACCGGTCGCGGGTCGATCACCATGCGAGCCGTTGTTGAAGTTGAAGAAATTAACGGACGCACATGTTTAGTTGTAAGTGAACTTCCATATCAAGTAAACCCAGACAATGTCGCATTGAAAATCGCCGATCTTGTTAAAGATGGAAAAATTGCTGGAATTGCAGATGTTAGAGATGAAGGAAATGAGCGTTTAGGTCAACGTTTAGTTGTTGTATTGAAAAAAGAAGCGGTAGCCAAAGTAGTTTTAAATAACCTTTTCAAACATACTCAATTACAAGAAACTTTCGGTGCAAACATGTTGGCACTTGTTGATGGCGTTCCACGCACTTTGCGTCTTGATGAATTTATTCGTTATTACATTGACCATCAGATCGAAGTAATTGTTCGTCGGACAAAATTTAGATTAGCTGAAAAAGAAAAGCGCGCCCATATCTTGAGTGGATATCTAAAGGCACTTGATGCTCTTGATGCTGTTATTGCACTTATTCGTGCAAGCCAAAGCACCGACGATGCCCGTAGCGGCTTAATGAAGTTACTTGATGTTGATGAAGTGCAAGCAAATGCCATTTTGGATATGCAACTTCGCAGATTGGCAGCTCTCGAGCGCCAAAAAATCATCGACGAATTCAACATTCTTATGGCCGAGATCATTGAGTTAAATGAAATTTTGGCAAGCCCAGCAAGACAGCGCGAAATAATTTCAACTGAATTAGCGGAATTAACTAGTAAGTATGGTGATGAGCGACGCACTCAGATTATCGCTGCCGAAGGGGAAATGGTTGCCGAGGATTTGATCACTCAAGAAGATGTTGTAGTGACAATTACTCGCGGCGGATACTCCAAGCGCACCAAAGCAGAGTTATATCGCTCACAACGTCGTGGCGGTAAAGGTGTGCGCGGTGCCGCGTTAAAACAAGATGACATTGTCGATCATTTCTTTGTTACAACTACTCATCATTGGATTTTGTTCTTTACAAATAAGGGAAGGGTTTATCGCGCGAAAGCGTATGAACTTCCTGAAGCTGGCAGAGATGCGCGCGGTCAACATGTTGCAAATCTTTTGGCATTCCAACCGGATGAGAAGATTGCGCAAGTATTAGCAATAGACACTTATAACTCAAGTGATTTCTTGGTTATTGCGACACTTGGTGGATTAGTTAAGAAAACTGCGCTTTCAGAGTATGACTCAAATCGTTCTGGCGGATTAATTGCAATTAATTTGCGACCAAATGATGAAGTGGTGTCGGCGGTTCTCGTTAGTGAACGTGATGATCTGCTATTAGTTTCCAAAAAAGCGATGTCTTTGCGTTTCACCGCAGATGATGAAGCCCTTCGCCCAATGGGTCGATCTACAAGTGGTGTTATCGGAATGAAGTTCCGCTCAGGAGATGAATTGCTGGCGATGGACCGGGTAATTGAAAACGGAAAATTAGATGTCTTCACTGCAACTGATGGCGGATATGCAAAACGCACACCAGTCGAGGAGTATCGCGTTCAAGGACGTGGCGGCCTAGGAATTAAAGCTGCAAAGATTGACGAAGAATCTCGTGGCATGTTAGTTGGTGCGTTAATTGTTAGTGAAGAGGATGAAGTTCTTGCAATTACATCTGCAGGAACAGTTATGCGAACTCCAGCGGCTGAGGTACGACGAACGGGTCGCGACACAATGGGCGTGCGCTTAGTCAATCTCACCGATGAGACTGTTGTTGTATCGATCGCTCGGAATGCTGAGAGCGAGGCCGGCGAAGGTAGCGAAGTGGTGGAGTAAAACCGTTCGTAGCCATCTGAGAGGAATTATCGGATTGGGAGGGGCGTCTTAATTAGGTGTAACCTTCCCTTTCGCAGTTGATGTATCAGAACTAAAAAGCGGGCCTGTAGCTCAGCATGGTTAGAGCGCTTCCCTGATAAGGAAGAGGTCGGAGGTTCAAGTCCTCCCAGGCCCACAATCCGGATTGGCCCTTTACCCAAATAGCCTTTTGGGTGAGAGGTTAGTTAGGATTAAGCAGTTGGAACGGAGGGTCTAGGTTGTTTAAGCGTTTCCTAGCACTCTTCGCAGTTAGTTTCGGTGCTTATGCTTTATTTACTCGCGTCCGCCAGGCGCAAAGCGAAGAAGCAAATTGGTTAAATGTTGGAGTTGCAGATAGCAATGAAAGCATTGGCGCTGAAGATTCACCGGAAACCGACTAGTTAGCGTAATTAGAATAAGTAGGTTTATAAATAAATAAGGGGACTTAGCTCATCTGGTAGAGCATCGCCTTTGCAAGGCGAGGGTGAGGGGTTCGATCCCCCTAGTCTCCACAATATTTAAAAGTAATTTATTTAATGCATAAACAATCTATAACGGGAGCAATTATGAGCACAGCAACTTTGCATACAACCATGGGTGACATTGTTGTTGAGTTATTTCCTAATCATGCTCCAAAAACAGTGCGTAACTTTGTAGAACTTGCAACAGGTGCGAAAGAGTGGAGCCATCCAGTTACTGGAAAAACAAGCAGCGACAATTTGTATGACGGCACAGTTTTTCATCGCGTGATTTCTGGTTTCATGATTCAAGGTGGAGATCCAATTGGAAATGGAACTGGCGGACCAGGTTACAAATTTGCTGATGAGTTTCATCCAGAATTAGTTTTTGATCGCCCATATCTTTTAGCGATGGCAAACTCAGGCCCAGGAACAAATGGTTCACAATTTTTTATTACTGTTGCACCAACAACTTGGTTAAATCGTAAGCATTCAATTTTTGGTGAAGTTAAAGATGCAGCAAGCCAAGCCGTTGTAGATGCAATTGGAGAAGTTGCTACTGGAGCTCAAGATCGTCCGGTAACCCCAATTTCGATTAAATCAATTACCGTTTCTGGGTAGAGAAAAGTTATCCACAGGGTTTATCCCCATGTGGAGAATTACATCAATGTAATTCAGCCCTCACTTTAGAGCTCTAGCGCCAGCGGGTAGCCAAAGAGAAGCCAATACCGACAAATACAAAGCCGATTCCCATATTCCAGGCACCCAGGTTAGGGATCGGATATTTAGTCTGGGTTATGTAGTAAATGACGATCCAAGCCAGGCCGAGCAAAAACATGGCCAGCATGACTGGCGCTAGCCACCTTGGGCTTTCAGTTGGTTCTGGGGTCGATTGCACAACTTGAGCTTGAATTGTGCGCTCTTCTTTTACCTTTTTACGAATTCGAGACTTAGGCATGTGCCACCCCATTCATTAAATGAACAACCAAGTTCCATGTTCAATAGGGCCAATCCTACCCTGTCAAAGGAATGACTAAGCAATCTCTTTGGATGACCTTCCCTTGGCGGGAGGCGCTTCCGGTGGGGCAAGATAGACCCGTGCCAAACCACGCAGATACCAATCGCAAGATTCTAGTGATTGATAATTACGACTCTTTTGTTTACAACATCGTGCAATACCTTGGCCAACTTGGTGCGGTCTGCACAGTGGTTAGAAATGACGAAGTAAATGTAGCTAAAGCTCTTGAATTTGATGGCGTTTTAATTTCTCCAGGACCCGGCACTCCCGAAGAAGCTGGTATTAGCGTGGAGTTAGTTAAGTTTTGTGCCGAGAACAAAATACCTTTGCTTGGTATTTGTTTAGGACATCAAGCGATAGCAGTTGCCTTTGGCGCAAAAGTAAATCGTGCCCCTGAGTTGTTGCATGGAAAAACTTCACAACTAACTCATAACGGTGAGGGTGTATTGCAAGGAATCAAATCTCCTTTCACGGCAACTCGTTACCATTCATTAGCAATTGAGGACGGAAGTACTCCACCTGAATTAAGAGTCACCAGTAGAACAGATAGTGGTGTGATCATGTCTGTTTGTCACAACAGTTTGCCAATTGAAGGTGTGCAATTCCATCCGGAATCAGTTTTAACTGAAGGTGGACATCAATTACTTGCAAATTGGTTAGATGTTTGCGGAGATCCAAACGCGACAAAACGCGCAGTGGGATTATCTCCCGTTATTGGCCGCTAGGTGGCGGCGGGATATACCCATTTAAGTTATTGATAGTAATTGTTACTGAACTTCCAATGCGCGCACTAGTTTCTGCTTCCGGTGCTTGCGCAAGAACTACATCTTCTTCTAAACCGGCATCAGCAACTTCAATAATATTTGGTGTAAAGCCTGCCTGAATTAAAATTGTTCGAGCTTGAATTGACGGAACCCCAATAACATCTGGGACCGCAACATTTCCGCTTGCAATATCAAGTACAACTCCGCTGCCTGCGTTTACTGCACTTCCTGCCGGAGGATTAATTCCAACGACCGTTCCAGGAGCCTCACTTGAATCAACTGCATTAGTGCGCGACAAAACTAATCCAAGACTACTTAGAATTAAGCGAACATCCTCCAAAGATTTGCCTACCAAATCAGTTGGTACAGAAGTTTTACCTGGCCCATCAGAAATAGTTATGATTACATCACTATTTGGTTCAGCCTTTGTTCCGGCTATTGGATTCTGCAGCGCGACCCGACCTTCGGGTACACGTGGATCAGGGGCGCGAGCAATAACGATGGTAAATCCGGCAAGTGCTTCACGTGCTTGGGCTTCAGTCAAACCAGAGACATCTGCAACTGTTTTTGTAGTGATAACGCTTTCTCCACGAGAAAGTAATACGCCACCTGATGCGATTGCTACAACAAGTGCAACAGCACCAGCAATAAGTTTGCGACGATCAATATTTTTATTCACTCGAACCTTAACTCGCTCACCTTTAGAGATTCGATCAAGGTCAGCCAACATTTCAGCAGCACTTTGATAACGAACCAATGGGTCTTTAGCTAAGGCACCATCAATAATTTGGCCCAATCCATCAGGTAAATCAGGATTTAATGCATCGACGCTTATTGGCGCAGCAGATACGTGTTGATAAGCAATTGCAACTGGGGTATCACCAGAAAACGGTGCGCGACCGGTTAGTAATTCGTAAAGCAAACAACCAACAGAGTAAATATCACTCCGTGAGTCGGCAATTTCTCCGCGCGCCTGTTCAGGAGATAAATACTGCGCAGTGCCCACAACTGTCCAAGCATGTGTGACAGTTGCATTTGCATCATCTAATGCACGAGCAATTCCAAAATCCATCACTTTTACATCGCCTGATGTTGTGATCATGACGTTTGCTGGCTTCACATCACGGTGCACAATTCCATGGCGGTGGGAGTAATCAAGGGCTTCAAGAATTCCCCGAATAACTGCGATTGCACGTTGCACTGGAAGTCTTTCACCATTTCTAATTACTTCGCGGATAGTGCGACCTTCTACTTGCTCCATAACAATGTATGGAAGTACTCCACCTTCAATTAACTCTTCACCGGTGTCATAAACAGAGACGATGGATGGATGATTAAGACCTGCAGCAGCTTGTGCTTCGCGCCGGAATCTAGTTAAAAACGATGGGTCACGCGCAAGATCACTACGTAAAATTTTGATTGCTACCGGACGAGAAAGTCTGGTATCGCGCCCTTGATAAACACCGGCCATTCCACCGGTACCAATTAAATCTCCAACCTCATAACGGTCAGCAAGAATGCGACTCATGCGACCACCGCCGCAGCACCGATGGTTCCAATAAAATTTTGTTTTTCAGCAGTCAACTTCGCTAAAACCAATGTGATGTTGTCTGGTGCGCCTGATTTATAAACAGCTTTCTTCAATTTTTCAGCGGCGATCTCAGTAACTCCATCTTCACGCATAATTTTACTGATTTCGGATTCATCTATAACGCTAGATAAACCATCAGTGCAAAGTAAAAATAGATCATCAGGTTCGACATTTATTAATTGAATAAAAGGTTCAGTCTCTGCATTACCCATCAAGGCTTTTGTAATTAATGATTTTTGAGGATGAGAAGTCGCCTCTTCTACGCTTAATCTTCCTTGATCAATTAACTCCTGAACTAACGTGTGATCCTTTGAAAGTTGAGTTAATTTGCCATCTCTAAATTGATAACATCTTGAGTCACCAATGTGAATAAGTGCGACTTTGTCCTCTGTTGCAATTAGTGAAGTAAGAGTCGTCCCCATCCCTTTTAATTTTGGTGACTCCTTTATCGTCTTAGCAATCTCGCCATTTGCCTTAGCGGTAATTTCAATCACCAAATCATGAACAGATTCTTTAGTAAATTCTTTTTTATCTGCTTTAGCTAAGCCATTGATAACTATGGCAGAGGCAACTTCACCACCTGCGTGACCTCCAAGTCCATCGGCCACAGCAATAATTTGCGAGCCAAGCCAGGCCGAGTCTTCATTTATTTCACGATTTAATCCACGGTCAGATAGCGCAACGCTTTGAAAATGCATCGCCGGCCACCCGCCTCTCAACGTGCAACAAAGATTATTAACTTCATTCTAACCGTGCTTAACCCGAAGGCAGAAGCGGGCGATTTACCCACCCCTCTTGTGCCCGAACTCGCGTAACATCCCTCTTGTGTCGGTTTATTCATATCTAGGGCCAGCGGGAACATTTACCGAAGCAGCCCTAACTCCAATCCTCAAGCCCGGAGATAAAGCAATTCCGGCTGTGAATGTCACCGCAGCCCTCGACGCGGTTCGCACGGGCACCGCCGAATATGCGATTGTTCCAATTGAAAATTCAGTAGAAGGTGTTGTCGCCAGAACTTTAGATGAGTTAGCAAGCGGTGAACCGCTCCTAATTATTGGCGAAAGCATTTTGGCAGTCAGTTTTGCACTGATGGTTAAACCTGGTGTGAAGATTTCAGAAATTAAAAGATTAGCTACGCACCCACACGCAGAAGCGCAATGTCGTGAATATATTGCAAAGAATATTCCGGGTGCTGAAGTAATTATGACTGCATCAACTGCTGCAGGAGCTGAAGCAGTTGCCAAAGGTGAAGCAGATGGTGCGCTCGCCGCCGCTGTTGCTGCTAAGAATTTTGATTTGCAGATAATTGCTGAAGATGTTGGCGATAGACAGGCTGCAGTAACTCGATTTGTGACTGTATCTCGCCCAGGAAAGATCGCATCGCCAACAGGATCTGATCGCAGTTCTTTAGTTGTATTTATTGAGGCTGATCACTCTGGTGCTTTACTTGAAATTCTCACTGAATTTGCAGTGCGTGGGGTTAACTTAACTTTCATTCAGTCACGACCTAATGGAGTTGAATTAGGGCAATATCACTTTATTATTGATGTCGAAGGGCATATTGAAGATGCAAGAGTGGGTGACACATTAAAGGCGCTATATCGAGTTTGCGCAGATGTGCGATTCTTAGGATCTTATGCAAGAGCGGATAAAGTTCTGCCAACTTTAAATAAAGCAACCGAAGATAAAGCTTTTGATACCGCGGAAAATTGGCTCAAAAGAATTAGATCTGGAGATATTAAAAAGTGATTGATATTAAATTGCTTCGTGACAATCCAGATTTAGTTAAAGCTTCTCAACGTGCACGTGGAGAAGATGAGAAACTAGTTGATGCTGCAATTAATGCTGATAACGAAAGACGAATTGCAATTAGTGAATTTGAATCAGCTCGGGCACAACAAAATCTTTTATCAAAAAGTGTTGGTGCAGCAAAAGGAGAAGAAAAAGCAAAGTTATTAGAAAGTTCGAAGGAATTAGCAGCAACAGTCAAAGCAAGTGATGCGAAGCGAGCTGAATTTGAAGAGCGGGCGCAAAAATTGTTTATGGGACTGGCCAATCTGGTAGATCCTGGCGCACCTGTTGGTGGTGAAGCGGATTTTGTGGTTTTAGAGGAGATCGGTACACCAACAAAGTTTGAGTTTGAACCAAAAGATCACGTTGAATTAGGAAAAATACTAGGCGCGATAGATACGGAGCGGGGCGCCAAAGTTTCTGGTTCACGTTTCTATTACTTAACAGGCAACGGGGCATTGCTTGAATTTGCATTAATGAATTTCGCTATAGCTACTGCTGTTAAAGCGGGCTTTATACCTGTGATCCCACCTGTTTTAGTAAAGCCCCCTGCCATGGAAGGCACTGGATTCCTTGGGCAAGCCGCCGAAAATGTTTTTCACTTAGAAGAGGATGATTTTTACTTAGTCGGAACGAGTGAAGTACCACTTGCGGCTTATCACATGGATGAAATTCTAGATAGCAGTAAATTTCCATTGCGCTATGCAGGCTTCTCTTCATGCTTTAGGCGCGAAGCTGGAACATACGGAAAAGATACTCGCGGAATTATTCGAGTACATCAATTCGACAAAGTGGAAATGTTTTCTTTTTGTGATCCTGAAGATGCTTTGGCCGAGCACCAAAGATTGTTAAATTGGGAAAAAGAGTTTCTTAACGCACTTGAAATTCCATATCGGGTAATTGATGTTGCCACCGGAGATCTTGGATCAAGCGCGATACGCAAATTTGATTGTGAAGCATGGATTCCAACGCAAGGCCAATACCGTGAGGTAACGAGTACCTCTAATTGCACGCAGTATCAAGCAAGAAGATTAAATATCCGCTACAAAGATGATGAAGGAACTAAACCTGTTGCAACTCTAAATGGAACTTTATGTGCGATACCTCGAATAATTGTGGCAATTTTAGAGAATCATCAGCAAGCGGACGGTTCAGTACTCATACCAAAAGCATTAATTCCTTATTTAGGGAAAGATCGATTTGAGCCGGTGTGACACGGCCCAAAATAATCGCGACTGACTTAGACGGAACTATTATTCCGTTTGACGGGCATATCTCTAAGAGAACTATTGAGACATTTACAAAAGCACATAATTTAGGAATTAATATTTTTTTTATCACCGGAAGACCACCACGTTGGATGAACGAAGTACGTGAGGCATTTTCTTTTGGGACTGGTGTTTGTGGGAATGGTGCGATTGTTTATGATTTTCATAAAAATGAAATTCTGGAAGAGTGGTTAATAGGTGTTGAAGATTTAAATAGGGCTACCCAAGCATTAAGAGCGAGTATGCCATCTGCAGTATTTGCGGTTGAAAACCATGATGGATTCCATCGCGAGCAGAAATACTTGGCTAGATGGGATCTAGGAATTGACGATGCAGGCAGTGCTCAAATCGAAGAACATTTTGACCAACCGGCTATGAAATTTTTAGTTAGAAGCCTCAACCGTGAATTATCTTCAGATGAGATGTTAGAAATTGCGCAAAAAGAGCTAAAAGGAATCGCTACCGCTACTCATTCCAATTCAAATGAGTCGCTTTTGGAAATTTCAGCAATCGGTGTGAGCAAAGGTGAGACTCTTGCTAAGTTGGCACAAAGATTAAATGTATCTGCTGCAGATGTAATCACTTTTGGTGATAATCCAAATGATATTTCCATGCTTGAGTGGAGTGGACGTTCTTACGCGATGGCTACCGCCCATCCAGCGGCTCAGGCCGCGGCAAAATCAATTGCGCCAGAATGTAATAATGATGGAGTTGCTCAGATATTAGAAAAATTACTTATCGCTGACGCTTAACCCACCTTGTATGCCGGCTAGGAAGTACTTAGATAAGAATGTGAAAAGAAGCAGCAACGGAATACTTGCCAAGGTGTAGCCCGCCATCAACCCGCCATAATCTGTTTCATTTTGGCCTTGGAAGAAGGTAATTCCAACCGAGACGGTGCGAAGGCTGTCATCTGTAACGGTCAGTAATGGCCAGAAATATTCATTCCAAACGTTGATCATTGTTAATAAGGAGATAGTTCCTACGACGGGGAAAGATAGTGGAACCACCACAAAACGAAAAATTTGTGGGCCGGTCGCTCCGAAAACAACTGCACAATCAAATAGCTCCTGTGGGACTGCATCAATATAATTTTTGAAAAGAATCACCGATAAAACTGCGTTACCAGCGATCATCGGAACGATCAAAACCCAAATAGTGTTTAACATTTTTAGATCTTTAGAAAGTACAAAGAGTGGGATCAATGCGGCAATCCATGGGACCATGAGTAACAAACCAACGCAAGTAAATAGGAACTGTCGTCCCACAAAAATAAATCTTGAAAGGATAAATCCACTTAGTAGACCTAGGAACAGAGTCGCAGCTATAGTCGCAGCCACAACTATGAAGGTTGTAGCAAAGTAATTTTTTGTCTGCTCCCAAGCTGCGGCATAATTTTCGAAATGAATTGGAACTGGCAGGCCCCAATAGCTATCCACAAATTGTTGGTTATTCTTAAATGAGGTTAGAACCATGAATATGTAAGGGAAAAGCCCAAGAAAAGCTAAAAAGCCTAGGCTGAATATCAAAATGGTTTGTTCTGTTTTTCTTCGGCGATTTAC
>SYCR01000064.1:0-17246 GCA_005786885.1 Actinomycetota bacterium
TCACCAGATTTTTGTCGTAAATTCACTGGTCAGATAATTAATATTCATCATTCATTTCTTCCCGGATTCAAAGGCGCGAAGCCCTACCACCAAGCCCACGCACGCGGTGTGAAAATTATTGGAGCAACTGCACATTTTGTAACTGAAGATTTAGATGAAGGTCCAATCATCGAACAAGACATCACTCATGTTTCTCACTCTGCAACTCCAGAAGATTTAGTTGCAATTGGCCGTGATATTGAAAGAAGAGTTCTTGCAAAAGCTGTTCGTTTATATGCTGAAGACCGAGTATTCCTAGTTGGAGCGCGAACTGTAGTTTTTTCTTAGTATCAAAATCCCTAATTGGTGTCCTCGACCAGAATCGAACTGGTGACCTACCGCTTAGGAGGCGATCGCTCTATCCAACTGAGCTACGAGGACTTGAATTTAACACATGCCAAGAATACCCCTTTAGCGCTTCACTACTTTAAGCAGGTTTTGCTCAGTTAAGCCTGGAGGATTATCCTTAGTTAAAAGTTCAGGAGTAAATTAAATGAAGGTCCTAGTTATTGGCGCCGGCGGAGTGGGCCGCGCTATAGCGAATATAGCTTCAAAAAGAAGTGTAATTTCAACCATGGTTATTGCCGATCGAACTTTAGCTCGTGCAGAAGAAGCAGTGAGCAGAGTTAAAGACTCTCGCTTTTTCGCAGCCCAAGTAAACGCAGCGGAGCTCGAAGATATTCGAGAACTTATTCGCAAAACTGCCCCAGACATCGTAATAAATGCAGTAGATCCACGATTTGTGATGCCAATTTTTCTAGCTTGTGAAATCGAGAATACAAATTATATGGATATGGCTATGTCACTCTCGCGCCCTCACCCACATTATCCAAATAGTGAAACCGGCGTAAAATTAGGAGATGAACAATTTGCTCGAGATTGGAATTGGGATGAGCGCGGGATATATGCACTTGTTGGAATGGGAATTGAACCTGGGCTAAGTGACGTCTTTGCAAAATATGCGGATGAAGAATTGTTTTCAAGGATTGATGAGATCACTGTTCTTGATGGTTCCAATATTGTTATTGAAGGATATGAATTTGCCCCTTCTTTTTCTATCTGGACAACAATTGAGGAGTGCTTAAATCCTCCGTTAATTTGGGAAGATGGTCGTGGTTGGTATACAACTGAACCATTTAGCGGCATCCAAACATTTGATTTTCCGGATGGCATTGGTCCCGTGCAATGCGTGAATGTTGAACATGAAGAAGTAGTTCTAATTCCTCAAAAAATTGATGCAAAAAAAGTGAGTTTTAAATATGGACTTGGTGCAGAGTTCATAACAATACTTAAAACCATTCACTTACTAGGCATGGACCGAAAAGAAACGGTTGATGTACAAGGAATATCTGTGTCACCTAGAGATCTTTTAGCCGCTTCACTTCCTGATCCTGCCACTTTAGGTTCGCGAATGAAAGGCAAAACTTGTGCTGGAACTTTAGTTAAGGGTTTAGATAAATCTGGAAATCCACGTGCTGTTTATTTGTATAACGTTGTGGACAATGATTGGTCGATGCGGGAGTACGGAGATCAAGCAGTTGTTTGGCAGACTGCCATCAATCCAATTATCGCTATGGAGTTGATTCAAGAGGGAATCTGGCAACCAAAGGGAGTGGCAGGTCCAGAATGGTTTCCTGCAAAACCCTTTCTCGACAAATTAGCGGACTTTGGTACAGCGTGGGGAATTAGAGAAGAAGATACGACAGGTATTACTCGTTAGGCTCGAATCTTTCGCGCAGCATCTTTAAACATCTCAAGTGCATCCCGATTTAATTCGATTCCAAGTCCTGACCGCTGTGGGATTGTTACTTTCCCATCCACCATTGTTACCTCATCAACCACTAACTCTTTGCGAAGACGAGATTCACATAAAGCAGGAGGTAAAAACTCAAAAAACGGCATATGTGGGGTCACGGTAGCTAAGTGTGCTGCGGCAGCAACTGAAATTCCGGTTTTCCAAAGGTGCGGAACCACAATCTTGTTATTTGCTTTTGCCATATTACAAACATTGTGTGCTTCCGATAATCCACCAACTCGACCAATATCTGGCTGAACTACTCCAACATTTCCATACTTAATCAAATCAGAAAATTCATAACGAGTACTTAACCACTCCCCTGATGCAATCTTGATTGGGGTGGCTGCAACTAGTTTTGATAAACCTTCAAGATCATCGACCCAAAGTGGAGTTTCTACAAAGAATAAATCAAACTCTTGCCATGTATTGATGGTTTTGATTGCCCGGTCCACTGAATCAAATGCATATTGCACATCAACCATCAACGTGAAATCTGGGCCAACCGCATTTCTGACTGCTCTAATTACTTCAGTCATTTTTTTATCATCTTCTCTTATTCCCATATTTGCATAAGGTCCAGAGAACGTTGTTTCTAATTTGGCGGCGCGAAAACCCATCTCTTTTGCAGAGTGAGCCCACTTGACCATTGATGTTATGTAAGCATCAAATGATCCAACTTCAGGTTGCAATGATGCATAAGCACCAAGATGGTCGCGAGACTTTTCACCTAATAATTGCCAAACCGGCTTATCTGCTGCTTTTCCAGCAATATCCCAAAGCGCCATGTCAATCGCACCAAGTGCATTAATTAAAGCACCACGTCGCCCGGTCATCGCGGTTGCTTGGTACGCCTTCCACCAAAGCTTTTCAATCTCAAGTGGATTCTCCCCAATTAACATAGAACCAAGACCTTGATCCATAGTGTGAGTGCCAGGTGCCTCAATGCACTCACGTGCAATCCATGGATTTAGATCAGTTTCACCAATTCCAACAATTCCTTCATCTGTGTGCACTTCTACAACAAGATCATCTTGAGCCGAGCTAGTAGCGGCTGGGTCATATTCTGGATCTAAGAGAACGTGGCATTCAATCTTGGTTATTTTCATATTGAAAACTTACACCACCCACTCGTAAATGTGACTACCCTCCCGTAGATTAATTACATGGCAACAAGCCGATCTCAGAATTTTGATGTAGTTGTTGTGGGTTCTGGTTTTGGTGGGTCAGTGGCAGCGCTAAGGCTGCGCGAAAAAGGATACTCAGTAGCCGTACTCGAAGCTGGAAAACGTTTTGAAGATAAAGACTTTCCAAAAACTTCTTGGCGAATCAACAAATTTTTGTTCGCTCCTAAATTCGGGCTCTTTGGGATTCAAAGAATTCACGCATTGCCTGATGTTTTAATCTTGGCAGGCGCTGGAGTTGGTGGCGGGTCTCTAGTTTATGCGAATACTTTGTACCAGCCAGGTGATAATTATTTTAATGATAAACAATGGAATGAAATTACGGATTGGAAAGCCGAATTAACACCATGGTATGAACAAGCAAAACTCATGTTAGGTGTGGTGCAAAATCCATATTTTTCAGCCAGCGATCAAGCGATCAAAGAAGCTGCAGAAGAAATGGGAGTCGGCCACACCTTTCAACTAGCACCATTGGGAGTCTATTTTGGTGAAGGGGCGGGTGTTATCGGGAAAGATCCTTTTTTTGGTGGCGTAGGACCTGATCGAACTGGGTGTTTGCAATGTGGTGCATGCATGACTGGATGCCGGAACAATTCAAAAAACACCTTACCCAAAAATTATTTAGGTTTAGCTGAAGGTGCTGGGGCACAAATCTTCCCCATGACTACCGTTACTCAAATTGAACTTTGTGAAAATGGGGATTGGAAGATAACAACTAAAAATACAGATGGGGTTCTGGGTGGAAAAGCTAAAACGTTTTATTCAAAAGACGTCGTAGTTGCCGCAGGAACTTTCAATACTCAAAAATTGCTACATCGCATGAAAAGTTTGGGTTTGTTACCAAAATTATCTAGCCAATTAGGTAAGTTAACAAGAACAAATAATGAAGCACTCACAGGTGCGATGATGCCTAATTCTTCGATTGATTACAGTGCTGGATGTGCAATTACCTCTTCGTTTTTCCCAGATGAAAATACACACATAGAACCAGTTCGTTATGGGAAAGGCAGTAATTTAATGGGATTACTTCAAACTATTATGACAGAAGGTTCATCTGCAAAAATCCGTAGAAAGCAATGGTTAAAACAATTGAGATTAGAGCCAGTACTACTTTTTAAGATTTTAAATGTTAGAAAGTGGAGTCAACGTACTGTGATTGCTTTAACCATGCAAAATGTAGATTCATCTATTTCAGTTCGTGGAAAGCGAAGTATTTTTGGTTGGCATTTAACTTCGGAAAATGATTCCACCAACCCAAATGCAACTTATATCCCAGCTGCAAATGAGGTAGTCAAACACATAGCAAATAAAAATAACGGTATCACGGGTGGACACATCGGCGATTTAATCAATGCCCCGTTTACTGCACATTTTGTTGGAGGATGCGTAATTGGGAGTGACGAAAACAAAGGTGTTATTGACCCATATCATCGTGTTTGGAATTACCCCACCTTGCACATAGTAGATGGCTCAACTATTACTGCAAACCTAGGTGTAAATCCTTCTTTAACAATTACTGCGCAGGCAGAGCGCGCATTTTCATTATGGCCTAATAAAGGTGATGTCGACTTAAGGCCGAATCAAACTCAAAAGTATCAACCCTTATCACAAGTTGTACCAAATAATCCCATGGTTCCATCACACGCTCCAGCAGCGCTCAGAATTATCTCTTAGGATTCAAACATGTGGGCATTAGTAACTGGGGCTACCTCAGGTATCGGGGCAGAATTTACAAAACTCTTAGCTCGAAAGCATTACGACATGATTCTAGTTGCCCGCGATGAGAGTCGATTGAGAAAATCTGCTGAGGAATTAGAAAAAGAATTTAAAATTAAAACTGAAATTATTGTGGCGGATCTTTCGGTTGAAAATGAAATTGTTAAAGTCGAGCAACGCCTGCTAACCACAGATCCATCTCTGGCTGTGGGTGTACTGATTAACAATGCTGGATATGGCTTGAAAGGTAGGTTTATCAACCATACTTCTGCAGCAGAGGTTGATTTACTTAATGTGTTAGTCACTGCAGTTTTACGTCTAACCCATGCAGCACTTCCTAATATGCGAAATGCAAAGAGTGGATACATTATTAATGTGGGAAGTGTTGCTGGATGGTTATCCGGAAGTACCTACAGTGCAGCCAAAGCTTGGGTGAATGTATTCTCGGAGCATTTAAATGCCGATCTGGCCAAAGATGGAATAACAGTTACTTCATTAGCACCGGGATTCACGCACACTGAATTCCATCAACGTGGCAGAATGAAGATGGGTGCAGTGCCAGAATTTTTCTGGGAAAAAGCACCAGAAGTAGTTAAAGCCGGCTGGGAGGGTGCCCTCCGTGGTGATGCAATAGTGATTTCCGGAAAACAGTATCGGGCTGTTGTTTTTCTGGCCCGCCACTTGCCTCGAAAATTAATGCGCAGAATCCAGACTCACAGGATGTTCACTTGAAAATCCAACGTTTTTACGGCTTCTCAAGTTAAGGTTGTCCCATGATCAGACGTAACGGCGTGATAATAGCAATGACAGTTCTTCTAATTGGCGCGGTTGTTTCTCCCGCTCAAGCTGCTAACAAGTCTGGGGGCGCCTGTAAGAGTACGAACGCAAAAGCAACAATTGGTGGCAAGAAATACACTTGCACAAAAAATCCTATCGTTGTGAATGCAAAGAACACTTGGGTAGTTGCTGATTGTTTAGTTGCAAGTGCGGCTTACAAAAAAAGTAATACGCAGTTATCTGATGAAAAAATTAAAAGGGGCGTATTTTTAGCTCAAACAGCTGCCACTGAAGCTGATCAAACTCTAAGTGTTACCGATCGGGAGATGTTGGCTCAGGCCAAAAAAGATGGATTAAATCTTTATGACACAATCATAAATACCTACAACACTTTGACTAAAATGAATAAGCAAGTTCGCGATTTAGCTTGTACTCCTGGGTTGTAACTAACCAAGAATTACAGTTTTGCCAGAAACTTCTGTTTTAACTTTGTTCAATCCACTTTGAGCCGGACCTACTTTAACGGCTCCCGTTTTTGTAAACTCTGATCCGTGGGCCGGACATTTAAAACTTCCAGATACCAATTTTGATGTCACTTGTTGATGCGTACATCGCAAATCTAACCCTTGATAAGTGTTTTTTCCAGTTCGTACTAGTGCTGTAGGAACACTCTTTACATTCCCTACCAAAAGGACTCCACCAATTTTTGTAAGGACTTTGAATTTTGAGGCGTCGATTTGGACGCGCCCATCTCGCAAAATCTTCAGTTTGCCGGCGGCTTCGGCCGAAGTTCCTAAAATTACAACTCCAGAGGCGGTTGCCAAACCGGCACAAATAAATCCTCGGCGACTGATTTCCTTCTCCATGCTGTAATTATCCCCAAAAAAACCAATCTGTCTATTCAGCCCTTCTCAATTTAGCCAATTAGATTTACCTTTAACTTATGAGGTTAAGGGTTCGAGGAGTTTGTATCGGACTCGTAGCAACACATGCCGTCGAGAGATTCCTGGTTCCAGAGCCTTCACTTTTTTGGGATCTGATAATTTACAACTTGATTGTCTTTGTCCTGGCTCTAGCACTGTTAAACGAATCTAAATTCCTGCTCGGTATTGGTTTTACTTTCTGGGGATTGAGCTCTACCGCTTCAAGTTGGTTTGCCTACAACAACTTTTCTGATTCCCCTATCATTCTTGACTTCGGTTACGTGCTCTTCTTCCCCTGCCTGATGATGTATTTTCTCAAATTTTTTAACAAAGAGTTTAAAACAAAGATTCAGTTTCTAGACGCAGGAATTATTGCTTTGGGTATTTCAGCTTTCTTGACAGCCTTTGCTATGAAACCAATTCCAAGTCTTGAAGGATCTGAACTCCCGCGTAATATCTTGAATAATTATTATCCTATATCTGATGTAATTTTATGTGCACTTGCAATTACGATTTTTTCTAAATACAAAACTTCCTTGGTAAATGTCTTGCAAGTGTTAGGCTTGCTTCTCTTTACTCTGACAGATATCAAATTCTTTTGGATGTCGGCTGATAAAGAATACCTACTTGGTTCATGGATAGAAAGTGGTTGGTTATTTGCGCTAATTTTTATATCGCTCCACGACAAAAGTATTTCTCAAAAAAATAATGAGAACAAACTTTTTAATCAAAGGATGATATTTCTTTCCATATTCCTTAGTTTCTTAACATTAACTTTATTGAGTATTTGGTCTGACTCCCTCTCAGAATTTGCTGCTATCCCAGCGGTTCTTGCTCTCCTATTAGCTTTCTTACGCTTGTCGATTGCATTGAAACACTCACAAAATCTTGATGTGGAACATAAGTTGGCACGCACGGATGAATTGACCGGTATCGCAAATAGAAGATCGCTTATTGCTAAATTAGCGGATGTAGAAAATGACACCTCTTATTGCATGTTACTGATGGATTTGGATTCGTTTAAAGAAATTAATGATCTCTTTGGGCATGACGCAGGTGATTCTGTACTAATCGAAGTAGCTCGCCGATTTGAACAGGTACTTCCAAGCAACGCTTTTCTAGCCAGACTCGGTGGCGATGAGTTTGGGGTCTTGGTTCAATCAGATTTTCAATACGCTTCCGAGCTTTCAAAACGTTTGGAGTTATCACTTGCTTCACCAATTTACGTGCATCAGAGTCCAAGGTATCTATCTGTGAGCATAGGCGTTGCCGAAAAAAAGATCGGAATTGATTTGATTCGAGCCGCGGATGAAGCCATGTATGTTGCTAAAGGTGCGCGCTAACCTTAATTTCTTCTAATCGAGCAAGAGACTCAATTCTTTCCGCGGCGTGATCCACCATTCGCTCAACATACCCACCTGAATATCCATCAAGATAGAGCCACGGTTCATGGATATCGGTACCTTTTAAGTGAGCAAGTTCCGGGACATATTTCCTGATGTAATCCCCTTCAGGATCGAATCTTTTACCCTGTTCTATCGGGTTGAAAATTCGGTAGTACGGAGAGGCATCCGTTCCACAACCTGCAGTCCATTGCCAGCCGTGTGAATTTGAAGCAACATCATTATCTATTAGATACTGCATAAAGAAATTTGCACCATGTTGCCATTCAACATGTAAATCTTTAGCCAAAAATGATGCAACAACCATTCGAACCCGATTATGCATCCAACCTGTTTGCCGCAGCTGTCTCATGCCCGCATCTACAAATGGAAATCCGGTTTTACCTTCGCACCATGCTTCAAATTTCTTGCCCGGTTTGTCATAGCGCATCTTGATAAATTGTGGATTCAAATACTCACGAGATGTGTGTGGATTGTGGTGTAAAACATCGGCATAAAATTCTCGCCAAGCAATCTCTTTGCGATAGACCTCTTGATCTGCGCTACTATTCAAATTCGCCAACAATGTTCTTGGGTGCACCTCACCCCAACGTAAATGCGGACTCATTCCACTCGTTCCGCTGATTCCTGGAAAATTTCGATTATGGTTGTAAGAATTGATCGGTCCTTTAAAAAATTGATTCCATTTTACTAGTGCGACATCTGTGCCCACTTCAAAAGTTTTTGCATCTTTTGCGCTATCCCAATCTGGAAAATATCGTTTTGCATCTTTTGCACTTACCCAACTAGGAGATTTAGGTGCCTTGTATGGTCGCTCCCAACCGATAACACTCCATGCCTTAAAAAATGGAGTGTAAACCTTGTAGGGAGTGCCATCAGGTTTACGAACTTTTCCCGGATCAACTGCATAATCAGAACCAGTGAAAGTTAAATCAATTCCGCTTTCAGCAATTCTTTTCTCTAATGCAACTCCATAAGGTGCGTACTGTTTTGCGCAATGAATTGAAGTCGCGTTGTATTTCTTTTTAAGGTTTTGCAAAATTTCGACAGCATCGCCTTTAAAAACTTGTAAATTTCCATCGAGAGTTTTATCCAAATGCTTCAAAGCACTTGCTAAATAGGAGCGCCTAAATTCGCCGGCGCGATCTGAAATTGCTTGATCCACAATAAAAATCGGCAAGAGTTCATCGCCTTCAGCTAATGCTGCTAATAACGCCGGGTTGTCAGAGATCCGTAAATCCCGTCGAAACCAAAAAATTGAAGTTTTTGGCATCTAGTTATATCTCCCTCAGATATGTAGAGAAATTACGCTGTCATCCCAGCCTTTTACATCTTCTGGCTTGCGAGGACCTTTGCCGATGTAAGTAGCGGAAGGACGTACTAAGCGACCAGTTCGCTTCTGCTCAAGAATATGAGCACTCCACCCTGCGGTGCGTGCAGCAGTAAACATTGAAGTAAAGAGTGGTCCTGGCACTTCAGCGAAATCAAGAACGATTGCAGCCCAAAATTCAACGTTGGTTGCAAGTACTCGATCTGGATGACGTTCTCTAAGTTCGGCGAGCGCTGCTTCCTCAAGTGCGAGAGCTACTTGGTAACGAGGAGCGCCTAATTCTTCAGCGGTGCGGCGTAAAGTACGTGCACGTGGATCTTCAGCACGATAAACCCGGTGACCAAATCCCATTAAACGTTCGCCGCGATCCATTAAATCTTTTACATATTTGCGTGCATCACCGGTTTTTTCTACGCCCTCAATCATGTGTAGTACGCGTGAAGGTGCACCACCATGTAGTGGACCTGACATCGCGCCAATTGCTCCTGACAAGGCGGCGGCAACATCGGCTCCAGTTGAAGCGATAACTCGAGCTGTAAATGTAGATGCATTCATTCCGTGTTCTGCTGCGGAAACAAAATATGCATCAATTGCTCTAACATGTTTTGGATCTGGTTCTCCGCGCCAACGAATCATCATTCGCTCAACAACGGTATGCGCTTTATCAACTTCAGATTGTGGAACCATTGGCTGCCAAGTTCCGCGAGCAGATTGCGCGACATACGACAAAACCATTACAGATGCGCGAGCAAGGTTGCTACGAGCTTCTTCATCAGTAATATCTAAAAGTGGTTTGAATCCCCAGGCTGGTGCCAACATTGCAATTGCTGATTGCACATCTACACGCACATCACCAGAGTGAACTGGCAATGGAAATGGTTCAGCGGGTGGGAGGCCTGGATTGAATTCATCATCAACTAGTAGGCCCCAAGCGTTTCCAAAAGTAACGCGACCAACTAAATCTTCAATATCAACACCGCGATAGCGCAGCGCACTTCCTTCTTTGTCGGGTTCAGCAATCTCTGATTCAAATGCAATTACACCTTCAAGACCTGGTTTGAATTCGCTCATGAGATTCCTTAACCCCTCACCTAAAAGTCGCTGGCGATAAGCCAATGTCCACTGGCTTATTCTGCCCGTCTCGGCCAACTTGACCAACTATTCTTAAATTCGATTGGCATTTCTCGACTCGCTATGAGGCCAGCCACCTGATCTAATTGAGGCATGGATCGGGATGAAATCAGGGCAATGCGCCGCTCGTACGGTGAATTAGGGCTAAGTGAGAGTGATGCCAACCCAAATCCAATTACTCAATTTGAGACCTGGCTCACAGCCGCCGCCGAGAACCCGTATGTGGTTGAAGCAAATGCCATGGTGCTCGGAACTATCTCTGGCGATCAGCCCAAGGCACGTTCGGTTCTACTCAAAGAGGTCAGCCAAACTGGTTTTGTTTTTTACTCTAATTACGAATCAGACAAGGGTAAACAAATCAGCCAAAATCAAAATGTCAGCCTAACTTTCCCGTGGTTTCCGATGGAACGACAGGTAATTGTTTTGGGTCGTGCAACAAAAGTTAGCAATGCTGAATCTGCGGATTACTTCGCTACTCGGCCATGGTCAAGCCAAATTGGGGCATGGGCGAGCAATCAATCAGAAGTAATTGCTGATCGGGATAGCTTGCAGAAAAATTGGGATGAAATTGCCGCGAAATATCCAGAGGGCAGCACTGTCCCGTTGCCACCGAATTGGGGCGGTTACTGTGTTCTCCCCCACTCAATTGAATTTTGGCAAGGACGCTACTCACGGCTCCACGATCGGCTGCGCTACACATTAGATCCAAATAAAAAGTGGCAATTAACTCGTCTCGCCCCATAAGAATTCATCGGTAGGCTTACCGCATGGCCAACGAAATAATTATCCCAAGTAATCTCAAACCAAAAGATGGGCGTTTTGGTTGTGGACCTTCAAAGATCCGCCCAGAAGCACTAGCCGCATTGGCCGCTAGCGGCTCATCAATTTTAGGAACATCACACCGCCAGCCTGCCGTGAAAAATGTTGTTGGTCGCGTACGCAATGGTTTGAAAGATTTATTTAATTTGCCTAATGGCTATGAAGTAGTACTCGGCAACGGCGGGTCAACCGCATTTTGGGATGTTGCAACTTTTTGTTTGATTAAAGAAAAATCACAACATTTAGTATTTGGTGAGTTTTCATCTAAATTTGCAAGTGGAGTTAAATCTGCACCATTTCTTGGCGAACCAACAGTAATTTCAGCTGAACCTGGTTCACATCCAGAAGCTGTTGCTGAATCTGGCGTTGATGCATATGCACTTACTCATAATGAAACCAGTACTGGTGTTGCAATGAATATTAAGCGGCCAGCTGGATCGGAAGGATTAGTACTTGTAGATGCAACAAGTGCTGCAGGTGGATTAACTGTCAAAGCAAGTGAGTTTGATGCTTACTACTTTGCTCCACAAAAATCATTTGCATCTGATGGCGGTCTTTGGTTTTCTCTAATGAGTCCGGCTGCTTTAGCTAGAGTGGAGGAAATCGCTGCAACGAAGCGATGGACTCCGGCAATCCTGGATCTTGGAATTGCTATTGAAAACAGCAAATTAGATCAAACTTATAACACTCCTGCTGTCGCGACTTTGATTTTGCTTGCAGAACAAATCGAGTGGATGAACAGCAATGGTGGACTTGAATTCTCAACCGGGCGATCAGCTAAATCTGCCGAAACTTTGTACGGCTGGGCTGAGAAAACTTCTTACACAACTCCTTTTGTAATTGATCCCGCAATGCGTTCAAAAGTTGTTGGAACTATCAACTTTGATGACTCAATCGATGCAAATGCTGTTGCAAAGGTCTTACGTGCGAATGGAATTATCGATACTGAGTCCTATCGCAAGTTGGGTAAAAACCAACTTCGGATTGGCATGTTCCCTGCTATTGACCCAGCAGATGTTGAAGCCCTAACGGCTTCAATTGATTTCGTCGTAAAAGCGATGGCATAGCCTGTGAGTCCGCGCGCACGTCGCATAACCTCTTTGATAATTCTCATTTCCCTGCTCGGCCTAATCGCAATCGGTGGCCTTTAAGAAAATTAATCCTTTTTGGATTGTTTTTCTTGCTTCTTCAAACGCTTTTCTTTTAACGAAAGCTTCGGTTCCTTTTTCTGGTTCGCATTGCTTTTTTGTTCCTTGTTAGCCATTTCAACTCCAAAGTGAATTTGTTGCCGTTAGTTGATTCTATTGAATCTTAGCCATATTAAATGGTTATTTACCTAGTGTGGCACTAATTGATAAATCTGCTGGCGCTTCGAGTCGGCCGCGAAAGCGTAAATACACAACTGTTGACCCAATTATCGTCAAAGCCCCACTACAGGCCACGGCTTCCCGAGGACCAAGAAATTCTGTTATCCAACCAATTAGTGGGGCACCAAAAAAAACTCCACCCATAGAAACTGAAATATAAATCCCCATGATTCGCCCTCTGATTGCCGAATCTATTCCTAACTGTGCGGTCCTCAGTGCTGAAATTCCAGTAATTAGCATTATTGCTCCATAAACGGGGAGAATTAATGCGTACCAAAAATATGTTGGGGCTGATGAAGAAATAATTATCGCTACTCCCCACCAGCAAGTGCACATAATTACGCTTCTAGTGGATGGTTTCCACTCAAATTTAGTTGCCAGCATCGAGCCAGACATGGAACCAACTGCAATACAACTTCCTAAAACTCCAAAATCAAGTGCATCTTTATCAAATACCTTGGTAGCCATTGTCGCACTGAAAAGTTCTGGTAATGCAGCAAAAGTTCCAAAGAAGAAAACAACCAATAATAACGCTTTTAAATCTGGTCTTGCATTTATATATTCAATTGCTTCTTTTATATAAACTTTTTCTTTAAGAGGATTCACTTCTGTTATATCTTCTTTATTCATTAATGCTAGAGCCCAAATTACAACTATAAATGAGAGAGCATTAAATAAAAATGAAGGTCCCGTACCAAATGCATTAATCATGAATCCAGAAACTGCAGGGCCAAATAGTCGAGCCGTATTAAAATTCACTGATCTAAGGCTTATTGAGTTAGAGATATCTTCAGGCGAAACTAATTGAGTTAAGAAAGATTGGGTTATTGGCGATTCAATAGCACTAGAGATACCAAGCAATGTAGCAATAATGTAGACATGCCAAATTTGCGCATCTCCAGAAATCACCAAAACTCCAAGTATCGCTGCCCAGAGTGAGGCACTTAAATTTAATAAAATGATCATTTTTCGCATTGAAAATCTATCTGCTAATTTTCCACCGAAACTTGAAAGAATTATGTATGGTAATGATTGCAATCCGGCAACAATTCCTAATTGAAATGCATCATCGGTTAATTCAAGCACTAGCCAATATTGAGCAATTCGCTGGGCCCAAGTTCCCATATTCCCCAAAAAGCTAGCAAAAAACCATAAACGAAAATTTCTGTGCTGGAAGGAGCGCAAAGATCCTAAAGATTTTGTCAACTTCTCGCCACGCATTCTCTGGATGTCTCTGGGTATTTCTGTATGTGCTCCTAGAATACTCTTATGCAACTAAAAGATGGACAGGTCGTGAAGATTGGTATCACTATCTGGACAATTATTTTCGCTGGCGCCCTGATTTTGCAATTTACAACTGATAAATATGGAAATTGGGCGATAACCAGCGTAATTGGTGTTGCTCTTGGATTATTTGGTTTACGCGCAATAAAAAATAGAAAGTAAATTAAATCTAAGCTTCGATCTGATCTGCAATACCGCGTAACACTTTTCCTAATCGCTCTGCTTCACTAGTCGATGGATGGCGACCGTGACGCAAACCATTTCCAACGCGATCTAAAATCTTAATTGCATCCTCAATGATTGCCGCTAAATCATCAGGATTAATCCTTGAACTAGCTACTAATGATGGTGGTGCTTCGAGAATGCTCACTGAAAGTGCTTGCGGCCCACGACGACCATCAGCTACGCCGAATTCAAGTCGAGTGCCAGGTTTCACACTTGTTACGCCGGCGGGAAGTGAAGTTGCTGGAAGAAAGACATCATCGCCTTCTTCGGAAGCAATGAAACCAAAGCCTTTTTCCAGGCTAAACCATTTAACACGACCGGTAGGCATCATCATCTCCATCAACAGTTCAGGTCTAGCCGGGATGTAGCCAGGGTCAGGAGTTTACCGAGAAATAGGCCGGAGTTGCTAAGCAGTTTTTAGGCTCGATTTCCCCTAAACAGGGGCAAATCCAATCTTCTGATTAAATGACTTGGGCTTGCGAGTGGGCTCCACACCCATGATCTATCGAGACCACATGGCCGTCAGCCGGTGAAATCTCATTGGCGCAGACTCCAAATGCTGAGCGCATCGAGCCGGCCATTGGAATAAAGAATGCACATGCTGCGCAAGGAAGTGGAGCAGCCTTCGCCATTTGCGCCTCTGGTCCAAAATCACCACGATACCAACGCTGGCTTGTTGCATCTCTACCAAATGCAGAGAGCACTCGTTCTCTTCCTAATCCCAATTCAAATAATTGCGCCATATCCAACTCTTCATCACCAGGAAGTGCGGCATAACCAGAAGTTAAACGCGCATCATCATGGGATGTCGGCACAATCGCACCAGGTGTTAAATCGCCAGCTTGAATTCTCTCGTGATACGGAATCCATTTCGGTGCAAGCAGAGCATCTGGCCCAGGAAGCAAAACAACATCACAGATAGTTGCTGCACTAGTTGCGTCTTCATCAGCGCGAGTGAGTGTTACCGCCCAACGCCAATCACGATAACCGGAGAGTCCAGTCTTAAATAAATGTGTTAAAAATCTTTCACCATCAACTTCAACACCTAGATGTTCCCCAACCAATTCGCCTTCATAAGGAAGACCACTTGCGCGCGCCTCATCAATTGCTGCTGCGCGCGCTAAATCGATCGCGTCAATTAGAAGTTGATCTGTGGTTATTTCCATTTGGAATTTAGAAATCCATGTCCCCGCCGCCAGGAGCTGCAGGAGTTGCACTCTTTGGCTCAGGCTTGTCAGCAATTACCGCTTCTGTTGTTAAGAAGAGTGCGGCGATTGACGCGGCATTTTGAAGTGCGGAACGAGTTACCTTGGCAGGATCAATGATTCCGGCTTTGATCATGTCAACGTATTCACCTGTTGCAGCATTTAAGCCAAATCCTGCCTCAAGGTGACTTACTTTCTCAACTACAACTCCGCCTTCCATGCCAGCGTTAATTGCAATCTGCTTTAGCGGTGCTTCAACTGCTAATTCAACAATTTTTGCACCAGTGGCTTCATCACCAGTTAATTTCAATTTTGCAAATGCCACTTTGGCTGCTTGTAGAAGGGCAACGCCACCACCGGCAACGATTCCTTCTTCAACAGCTGCTTTTGCATTTCGTACAGCATCTTCGATGCGGTGCTTACGCTCTTTTAACTCAACTTCGGTTGCGGCTCCAGCTTTGATTACTGCAACTCCACCAGCAAGTTTTGCTAAACGCTCTTGCAACTTTTCGCGATCATAATCTGAATCGCTCTTTTCAATTTCTGCACGAATTTGCGCAACGCGCCCTGCGATCTGCTCTGCATCTCCGGCGCCTTCAACAATTGTCGTCTCATCTTTGGTGACCACAATTTTGCGGGCTCGACCAAGTAGATCCATGGTGGTTGCTTCAAGTTTCAATCCAACTTCTTCTGAAACTACTTGAGCACCTGTGAGAATCGCGATGTCTTGCAACATGGCTTTACGGCGATCGCCAAATCCTGGAGCTTTAACAGCGACTGAGCGGAAAGTTCCGCGAATTTTATTTACAACAAGAGTCGCAAGTGCTTCGCCTTCTACATCTTCAGCGATAATTGCAAGTGGCTTTCCTGATTGCATCACTTTTTCAAGAATTGGCAACATATCTTTAATGTTGGTGATCTTTGAGTTTGCAATCAAAATGTAAGCATCTTCTAGAACAGTTTCCATGCGATCTGTGTCAGTTACAAAGTATGGAGAGATATAGCCTTTATCAAAACGCATACCTTCGGTTAGTTCTAATTCCAAACCAAATGTATTGCTTTCTTCAACAGTGATAACGCCTTCTTTGCCGACTTTATCCATTGCTTCAGCAATCATTGCGCCAATAGTTGCATCAGCGGCCGAGATTGATGCAGTTGCAGCAATCTGCTCTTTGGTTTCAACATTTTTAGCCATTTTGCTTAACTCATCCGTTACCGCAATGACTGCTTTTTCAATTCCACGCTTTAGTGCCATTGGATTTGATCCTGCGGCAACGTTGCGAAGACCCTCGCGTACTAATGCTTGAGCAAGAACGGTTGCTGTTGTGGTTCCATCACCAGCGACATCATCAGTTTTCTTGGCAACTTCTTTAACAAGCTCTGCACCAATTTTTTCGTAAGGATCATCAAGTTCGATCTCTTTTGCAATTGAAACACCATCGTTGGTGATTGTTGGGGCGCCCCATTTTTTCTCAAGCACCACATTTCGACCACGAGGTCCGAGTGTTACTTTGACTGCGTCTGCGAGCACATTCATTCCGCGCTCTAAGCCGCGACGAGCCTCTTCATTAAAAGCGATGATCTTTGCCACTTTTTACTCCTTGCAAAATTAAGCACATTTACAGCCCTTGGCTGTCACTCTCATCGGGAGAGTGCTAACGCATAATCTACGGCAGGAAGGGTGAGTCGGCCAAACGGAGATTGGGTTTACTTGCCGCTAGAGGTGAAGTGGGGCGATCGGGGATCGAGCCTGAGTTCGGCTCTCACGCAGCCGGCGTAAGCGCCGTACTAGCGTGGGATAAGCGGTTTCAGCGGCGCTGTTATCAAGTAATGCGTTCAATAATTGGTAATACCGAGGGGTGCTAATTGAGAACAATTCACGGATTGCCGCCTCTTTTGAGCCTGGATAGCGCCACCATTGCCGCTCAAATTCCAAAATCTGGAGCTCAATTTCAGTGAGCGCGCTTGCGCCACTGTTTTGTACCGGTTCACCCATGTTCCTATCGTAGGGCTAAATTACATTGATGTCATTTACTCCAATTAGTACA
>SYCR01000065.1:0-3902 GCA_005786885.1 Actinomycetota bacterium
GTTTTTACCGCTTCGGTTTTTACCGCTTCGGTTTTTACCGCTTCTGGTTGAACTAACTTAACCTTCAAAGTTGGAGAGGAGAAAGTAAATCCATCTGCACTTAAATAGACCCAATTTGCGTTTCGAAATAAAGAAACAGTCGATCCACGTGACTCTCCTGAACTCCCACTAGTGATCGAGATTTCCACTTTTTCAGGTACTTCTTTCACTCCATAAAGGCATTGGACCAAATCACTGCGCATGGAAAGTCCGTAGGTCCCAAGATTCTTGGTAACTCCATCTGGAGCAAAATGTGGTGCGGCAACTCGATAATCAAGAGTTTGGCTTTCCTTGTTAAATGTTGGCGCTCCCGGTGAGTAGGCAGATGCATTTGAAGCAACCACTCCTAGCAATCCTTTTGTAGTTGTAGCGCAACTATCTGAAGCCTCTACTAGCGTGCTTGAAATAGTCCAACCTTGCGTTTTTAGTAATGCCTTTTCACCCAAGTATTGCTGCCACTTTAAGTAATTTTCAATTGCACCAACACTGCCGGAATACATTCCAGCCGCGCCATCCAACCTTCCAACTCCCATAGTGTTTGGAGTGCCGTCATCATTAAAGAAGAGCGCTTCTGGAATTTTTGCCCAATCCACCCAGCCGCCGGCAATAATATTTTCAGACGGTCCAGCCTCAACTGTGACTCGATCATATAAATTGTCAATCGGTTTAGTACTCACATTAGGTTTAACTAAACGCCCGTTTAACCAACCTGTGACTGTATTAGGTAACTTTAACTTAACACTTGCCCGAGTGCCTTTGGGAAAATCCACTCGATGGTAACAAGTATTTGTGTCGTGAGCTAAGCAGCTCGGTTGAATGCTTACTTGGCGGACTACCGGATCTTGGGTATTGTTATACTTAAAATTTTCTAGTCTTGGGGCTATTACTGGCGCTACCTCTGCGGAAATCGGTATCAATTCAAAATTAAAAGTTGGCTTTTGAAAATCCCAGACGTTAGTACTCTTTTTTGCATACGTTGTGACGCTTCCCCTGAGTAAATATCTCTTTGTAGCGGCCCCTGGTATATCTACTTCCCAGATCCAGGCTGATAAACCAGCAGGATAATTTATTTTCGTTGTTGTTGCTTCTCCGGGGAAAGTTTTGGTACCTAGTGGTATTTCTTGAATAGGTTTAGCGATTACTTCGCTTTTGTCATCAAGAATTAGTGAAAAACTTTCAACACATCCACTAGCTGGGTCCTTTGCACAATTTCCTAAAACTGAATCAACCCGAAGAGAATTCCCAAAAGTTGTTGCTGGAGCACATTTAGGGTCAGTAATGCTAGAGCAAAGATATGAAACTCCAGAATCTGACTCTCCAACCTGAGATTTAAACACTCGAATAGAGGAGAGCAGCGCCATTGGTAATTCAGAACTAAAAGAAACCCCTAATTTGCTGGGGTCTTTTTTTCCAGCAGGATTGTTACGACCATCAGGGATAGTAGGTAAATTCCTTTGGAACCAACCTAGTATTGAATCTGGAGGTGACTTACTCTGAAAAGTCTCAATCCGATAAAAATCATTTCCCTGCATTAAACCTTTACTATTTACATCTTCTACAGATAAAGAATTTTCTGCACCATAAGAATTTTGCAAAGAAGTGATTGAAGTAAATGCAGCCAAAATTACTACCGCGATTCCTAAAATGCTTTTCTGCTTCGTTCGGCTGTGCTTCATGCGGCTCCTTGACCTCAAGGCCAATTGTGCTACTGCTGGGCACTTTCTCCCAAGATTGAAACTCGATCTTTATTCACTGACAAAAATCCACCGTGAACAGTGAAAAGGGTAGCACTTCCGTCAAGACCTTTAATGCTTACTTCGCCATTAACTAACACACCAAGAAGTGAGGTATGTCCAGGCAAGATGCCGAGATCCCCCTCGAGAGTTCTGGCAGAAACCATGCTCGCTTCACCAGAGAAGATCCGCTTCTCTGGTGAGACGATTTCAACTTTGAGTGGCACTAGTTTTTCGCCAATTCAGCAGCCTTGCGCTCTACATCGTCAAGTCCACCGCACATAAAGAAGGCCTGCTCTGGAACGTGGTCGTACTTTCCATCAGCAAGTGCTTCAAATGCTTCAATGGTGTCGGCAAGCGGAACAAATGAACCATCAAGACCGGTGAAGACTTTTGCAACGAAGGTATTTTGTGACAAGAAGCGCTGAATACGGCGAGCGCGACCTACGAGGATGCGATCTTCTTCAGATAACTCATCGATACCAAGAATTGCAATGATGTCCTGCAAATCTTTGTAACGCTGCAAGATTTGCTTGGTGCGGTTAGCTACACGGAAGTGCTTCTCTCCGATGTAACGTGGATCCAAAATACGTGAAGTTGAATCAAGTGGATCTACCGCAGGATAGATGCCAAGTTCTGAAATCGGACGAGATAGAACTGTGGTTGCATCTAAGTGCGCGAAGGTTGTGTGTGGGGCTGGGTCGGTGATGTCATCAGCAGGAACATAAATTGCCTGCATCGATGTAATCGAGTGACCGCGAGTTGAAGTAATGCGCTCTTGTAGCTGGCCCATTTCATCAGCAAGTGTTGGCTGGTAACCAACAGCAGATGGCATACGACCAAGAAGAGTTGAAACTTCAGATCCAGCTTGGGTGAAGCGGAAGATATTGTCGATGAACAACAACACATCCTGCTTTTGCACATCGCGGAAATACTCAGCCATGGTTAATGCTGAAAGTGCAACACGAAGACGAGTTCCTGGTGGCTCATCCATCTGGCCGAAGACCAATGCAGTCTTATTAATAACACCAGTTTCAGTCATTTCAAGGAAAAGGTCATTTCCTTCACGAGTACGCTCGCCAACCCCGGCGAATACAGATACACCACCGAAGTTTTCAGCTACACGGTAAATCATTTCCTGAATAAGAACAGTTTTACCTACACCGGCACCACCGAATAGACCGATCTTTCCACCACGAACATATGGAGTAAGAAGATCGATAACTTTGATACCAGTTTCAAACATCTCAGTCTTTGATTCAAGTTGATCAAAATCTGGAGCTTTGCGGTGGATTGGCCAGCGCTCTTTGATATCTAATGATGAAGTTGGTACATCTAGTGACTCTCCAAGGGTGTTAAAAACATGTCCCTTTGTAACATCACCGACGGGTACTGAGATTGCAGATCCGGTATCGCGCACTTCGGCACCACGGACCATTCCATCAGTAGGTTGCATTGAGATTGCGCGCACGAGGTTGTTGCCAATGTGCTGTGCCACTTCTAATGTGAGCAAGCGCGTCTCTCCGCCAAGGGTGACATCAATATGGAGCGCATTAAAGATCCCCGGCATCGAATCTGCTGGGAACTCTACGTCCACAACTGGTCCGATTACGCGAGCTACGCGTCCTGCGGTTTTTGTATCTGTTGCCATCTTTACTCACTCCCTGCGTTTGCAGATGCCAGCGCGTCCGCGCCGCCAACGATTTCACTGATCTCTTGGGTAATTTCGGCTTGACGGGCCGCGTTCGCAAGTCGGGTTAATGACTTGATTAACTCATCAGCATTGTCAGTTGCTGACTTCATCGCTCTGCGGCGGGCTGCATGCTCGGAAGCTGCTGCTTGCAACATTGCGTTGTAAATACGAGCCTCAATATAACGCGGCAACAATGCATCAAGCACAGAAGCTGCTGAAGGCTCAAACTCATATAGCGGTAGTGCGCCACTTGGTGGAGGTGCAGAACTTTCAACTACCTCAAGTGGAAGCATTCGCTTTGCCATTGGTTCTTGGGTAACCATTGACCGGAACTCGGTGTAAACGATATGCAACTCATCAACACCATTTTTATCTGTTTGTGCCTCTGCAATAAACGCACCAATTAATGCATTCGCAATCTCTTTTGCATGCTCATA
>SYCR01000066.1:0-7894 GCA_005786885.1 Actinomycetota bacterium
ACTAACTTTGGGATCTTGAGCCCATTTGATCACTTTACCCATGCCAACTTCGAGAGAGGTTGGTACATTTTTACCTATCAAGGAGTGAAGATATGTTGCATCAGCAAAAGTGCGTTCGACATCACTTGGGTGCTTGGCGCTCTTATTTGATTGCAACTCATTTCCTAATTGAGTTTCAGCAATATTAATCATCTCAGCGAGAGTGCGTGGAATGCCTCCGCCAGTATTGACAATATCGTGATACTCGGCTGGTCGCGAAGCGAGTTCCACGTGCAAATTAATTATTGCTTTTACAGTGTCATCTACATATGAAAAATCTCGCAGGGCATCACCATCACCAAATAAGTTAAATGGTTTTCCAGAAATTAAATTTGCCGCAATTCTAAAATAAGCCATGTCCGGACGGCCCCATGGGCCATAAACTGTAAAAAAACGTAATCCGCGGGCTTTCATATTTGATCTGCGGATGATTGTCGGAGCCATTATTTCATTTGCTAATTTTGTAGCCCCATAAAAACTTATTGGCTTAATATCTGCAAAACTTTCGGAAAACGGGGCTTTAGGATAATTTCCATAAACGCTGGATGATGAGGCATAAGTTATTCGATCAATTCCATTTTTCAATCCCCAAGTAAAGATATTGAGATAGGCATCAATATTTGCTGAAACATATTGCCCATATCGTTCTACCGGAAGTCTGATTCCGGGCTGTGCAGCTAAATGGATGATGGACGAAATATTCTTACCTGACAAAGTTTTTTCAAGCGCCACAGAATCAGAAATGTCGCATCTTTCTACTTTGACGCCGAGAGGGGTTAGCAGATCTGCAACACGGAGGTCTTTTAACTCTGTTGAGTAATAATTTGAAAATGAATCAATAGCAACAATCTCTTCGCCGGCTAATTTCAGAGCACGGGCAGTGTGGGCGCCGATAAATCCAGCAGCTCCGGTGATCAAAATCGCGGGTTTCATGTGTCAATGATACTGGGGGGATCTTTAAGAAAATCAGAGAATTGCAGGTCCTTAAGCATAAGATTGCCACATGAGCATAATGAAGATAGCCGGCGAGCAAATTACTGTTGAAGTTGATCTTGATCATGGTGCACGTTTGTCATCAGTGAAATGGAACGGAACAGAGTTTGCGATCCAAAGACGTGAAGGTTGGTTGTCATGGGGTTGGTATCCGATGGCACCCTGGGCCGGGCGGATATTAGATGGAAAGTTGAAAGCAAGCGATGGAAGTATTTTGCAGTTAAGAACTGATGTTTTAGGACCACATGCAATTCATGGATTAGCTTTTGATAAACCGTGGCGCGAAATTGCACCTGGAGTAGCATCAATTGATCTATTTGCACCATATGAAGGTGCACGAGTTGAGCAAAAAGTAGTCGTTGATGGCGATTCATTTACATACGAACTTTCATACATCGCAAATGGAGTAGATCTTCCAGCATGGGTGGGATTGCATACTTGGTTTCCACGAACAATAAATGGATCTCCAGAGGCCGAAATTGATTTTCATCCCGAGAAGATGCTTGATGTAACACCAACTCTTATTCCGACTGGAAAATACAAAGAACCAAATAAACCTTTCCCTTGGGATGATGTATTTACTGGCGTTAAAGGAGACCCCGCAGTTATTTGGCGTGGTGAAGCAAAGTTAAGCATTTCAAGTCCTGCTGAATGGTGGGTTGTTTATACAGAAGATCCAATTGGCGTTTGTGTTGAACCACAGACAGCGCCACCTGATTCACAAAACTTTGGTGCAGATTTATCTAAAGCACACAAATTATTTTCTCGTTTTACATTTGAGAAAGCGTAATTAATTATGACTACAGGTGGATTTAATAGCACAGAACTTTTGGCGCTTGAAGATGAGTTGACGCTTAGTATTTTAACGAACAAAGAAGCAGTAGAGATTGGTGAATGCATTATAAAAATTGCACGCGAGAAGAATCTTCCGATTGCGACGAGGGTTTATATTGGCGATTGGATCGCTTTTCACGCATCACTTCCGGGATCTGATGCTGAAAATGATCGCTGGATGGCGCGCAAAGTGCGCACAGTCGCGGCTAAAGGTCATTCATCCATGTGCTTACGGATCTTGGCAGAAGAAGCGGGAATTACGGAAAAAGATTGGTATGCGCAAAATGATTTAGCTGAAAGTGATCATGCGATTCATGGAGGAGCATTTCCATTGCGCGTAGATGGAGTCCATGTCGGAACTGTTGTAGTCAGTGGAATCCCGCAAGCAGAAGATCACCGCCTTGCAGTGGCTGGCTTAAGAGAGTTTTTGGCTCGCTGATAAAGATGATAGATCGCGAACATTTAACTCATTTGCTCGAGCGCGAGCAGGCACGTTTTGTGGTGCACCATCCAAAAAGTGCGGCGATATTTAAAGAGAGTAAATCGGTAATGCCCGGCGGTGTGCCGATGTCATGGATGGCGAAGTGGCCGGGGGGATTTCCAGTTGTAGTAGAGAGTGCCAAGGGCGCGCATTTTGTTGATATTGATGGAAATACCTATATAGATCTTTGTCTTGGTGATACCGGCTCGATGACTGGTCACTCACCGGATGCAACAGTGGCGGCGATAAAAGCGCAGATTGATCGTGGAATTACGATGATGCTTCCCACACAAGATGCTGTAATTGTTTCACGCGAATTATCGCGCAGATTTGGTTTACCACTTTGGCAATTCACAGTTTCTGCTACTGATGCAAACCGACATGTAATTCGTTATGCCCGAATGCTTACTGGTCGTGACAAAGTAGTAATAATCGATCGGTGTTATCACGGAAGTGTGGATGAAACTTTTGCAACATTGGATGTAAGTGGCGCAACTGTTTCACGAGAAGGAAATATTGGCGCACCGGTTGAATTAGCGGTGACGACTCGAGTTGTTGAATTTAATGATTTAACTGCAATGGAACTTGCGTTGAAGATGGGTGATGTTGCTGCAATTTTGATGGAACCGGCGATGACAAATGTTGGAATAGTTTTACCTGAGCAAGGATATTTAACTGCAGTGCAAGGGTTGGCTAAAAAGTACGGAACGCTTTTGATAATTGATGAGACACATACGATTTCGTTTGGTCCTGGTGGAATGACCGCAGGGTTGGGATTAAAACCAGATTTCTTAACTATTGGAAAAGCAATTGGTAGTGGAGTGCCTACTGGAACTTTTGGAATGACTCAAGAGGTTGCAAATCAAATTGCCGAGTTTGTGAAATTAGCGGAAGTTGATACTGGTGGAGTCGGTGGAACTTTGGCAGGTAATGCATTGTCTCTTGCGGCGATGCGCGCGACATTAAGTGAAGTACTAACTGATGCGGCATACGCGAAGATGCAACCACTTGCCGATCTTTGGGCTGATGGAGTCGAAGAAGTTATCCGCGAATGTAATTTGCCATGGTCTGTAAATCGTTTGGGCATTAGAGCTGAGTACATCTTCAATACTCGAGCACCACGAACCGGGCGAGAGGCCGCAGATTCTGGAGATTTCGAACTAGAACAGTTGATTCATCTATACCTATTAAATGAGGGCTTTTTATTGACCCCATTTCACAATATGGCTTTGATCTGTCCTGACACCACCAAGGCTGATGTTGATGCCCACACCGCGGCCTTTCGGAAAATGTGCAAAGAGCTAACTAGCGCCCCTTAAATCTGTGGGCCAAACCTGAGAAGATGACCTCATGAATCGGGCGAAGGTATTAGTCGTAGAAGATGACAACTTCACTCGATCAACTTTGGTCGCTGCGATCCGCACTCAAGGGATTGAGGTCGTGGGGTCGGCAAGTAATGCCCGTGATGCTTTGGCGATTCAAGCTCGCTATGCACCAGATATTGCAATGTTAGATTTTGATTTAGGGCCTGGGCCAACTGGAATTGATGTGGCACATGCACTTAGGTCACGTCAGCCAAATATCGGGATCTTAATTCTCTCAACATTTAGAGACCCAAGATTGCTTTCAACTAAATTGCCACCACTTCCGAGCGGATCTCTTTATTTGTGCAAACAAGACATTGATGATGTGCGAAAAATCGTTGATCAGTTGTTGATGGTAAATGAAAGAAGATTTGGCAAAGTTGTTCGCAAGATTTTTCCTAAACGTGAACCAATTCTATTAACTGAAATGCAGATGGATATTTTGTCTTTGGTTGCAAAAGGTTTAACTACTGCTGAGATTGCGCGCCAACGAAATGTAAGTGATAAAGCCATTGAAAATACAATTTCGCGAATATCAGTACAACTTGGAATTGTTAAAGATTCAACACAAAATCAACGAGTTCAATTAACTCGCGCCTACATGCGCTTAGCGGGGAAATCTTCTTAAAGTGATTAAGAGTTTATTCAAAAGAGTGACTGGAGAAAAGGCTCTCTCACAAACTGCATTTTTAGCTTTTGTTCCCGTCGGAGTTTTAGGCGCAGCAATCATTATTCCAGTGGATGACATTTCTCTAGCTCAAAGATTTGATTGGTTATTAGTTGGTGTTATTGCACAATGTGTATTAGCGGTGGCGGTATTTATTTTCAATCGGATCTACTTCAAATTTATTAAAGGCGCAAAATATTCATCTGCATATATAGTTTTCGCATTATTCATTTCAGGTGCTGTGCGTGGCATAATAATTGGACAGGCCGCCCCATTATTTGATTTAGCCGATCCAATCCCTTCACTGATTAGAGGGATGAACTCGGGCATCACAGTGATCATCTGGATGGGGATTATCGGGTTAATGCTTGAAGCCCAAGCAAGTTATGTGCGCGAGTATCAAGATCTGTACCAGCGATTTTTGATGCTTAAATCCGGGCGACTCCCGGATGGAAGGGCTTTAAATAGCGGGAGATTAAGCGAGATAGCAGAACAAGTGGCACAGATGACCTCACCGGTGCGCACAAAATTAGCGAAGTTAAATGAAGGTAGTTTTACCGATGCTCAAGTGCATGAGGCTGTGGTGGATTTACAACAGGTAGTTAAGGAACAAATTCGTCCGTTGAGTCATCGTTTATGGTTTGATCGAACCTCTCATTTACTTAAATTTAAAATATCTAACTTGCTCTTAGATGCATTTAAAACAGATGAAATGCCCATTCTTTTTTTTACTGCGTTAACTACTTTTAGTATGTTTGTAGGAACAACAGTAAGTATGGGTATTGATACCACCACAGTAATTAGCCTAACATTTGCTTTAACGATCTACTTATTATTTACGCTAGAAAAACTCTTACTAAAAATTAGCGGAATCCGAGCTAAATTTGTTCATCCAATCTTTTTACTTTTAATTTCGACAATTCCACTTGCACTGACTTATTTTTATTTCAATATCTCTGAGATTGCTTATTGGAGTCCATATTCAAATGTTGGCGTAGCCGGTTCAGTTTTTATTACAGCTATTTTTACAACAATGCTTAGTCAATCTTTAGTTGATCGTGCAAAAATAATTGATATTCTCACTGCCCAGATTACATCTGGATATGTTGAAGAACATTTGCAAGCAATAGCTCGTATGAGTGAGGATTCTGAAATTGCATCGTATTTGCATAGTTCTTTGCAATCTGAGTTGACCGCTGTGGCTTTAAAATTAGATCAAGCTATGAAATTCGGCAACAGAGATGAAGTTAAGAGCATTATTCAATATGCGCAAATAGTTATCGAACGTGACTTAACAGTTAATTTCCATGCAGGTGAAGATTCCCCCCTTGAGAGAATTAACGCACTGTTAGATGCTTGGCGGGGAATCACAGAGATTAAAATTGATTTACAGAAAATTGAATTATGTGAGACGCAAGTAGTTACAGATATTTCACAAATTATTGAAGAGGCCGTTTCAGATTCTGTACGATTTGGAAACGCTAATTTAATATCCATTTCTGGGGATGCGAGTGCGGATCATTACTATTTCAAAGTGACCGATAATGGGAAAAGTAAGCCCAAGAGCGGTTCAGGGCTGGGAACGATTTTGCTAGATGAGATTGCGCCAAACTTGTGGCGGCGTGAATTCGCCCTCGAGGGAACAAATCTTGAGGTCTGGATACCGTTAAACAGGTAGTCGCGGATTTGACCCATCCTCTCGTGGGGTAATCCCTAGTCTGACTTCGCCATAACAGCGTTGGGTGGTTGATACTTAGCAACGTCTGAGGCCCCGATGGAGCCTTTTTTGGTAATCGAGGGGAGTCGATCGCGTGTCTGTCATTCGCCGTAAATCGCCCCACGGTGCTCAAATTGATTCACAACCTGTTGGCGACGACGGGGTAAAAGTTGAGGTTTCACATCCAAGTTGGGGTTCGGCAACAGTAAAGACAAATGCGAAAAGCGGATCTAAAGAACCAACATTAGTAACACTTGAAACAGGGCTGTCGGTCAGCAGCACTTCGAAAAAGAAAACAGTGAAATTTCCTGACACATTAGAGATGGAAGTCGAGGAAGTTAAAGAAAAAAGATTATTGGGAATTAGAAAATCACGTAAAAGTGTTTTAGTTGTTGGACTTATTCCAACTAGTTTTTTTATCTCACTTGACTCTTCAAAAACACCTAGCGTTGCAGTTAACAGTGATGATGGAACCGGACCAAAAATTTCACTAGATGAATTTAATACAAATTTACGTTCGCAAAATGTTCCAGTAACTCTTACTCCTGGAATTGATGGTTCTGTTGAGATAACTCACAATGATCAATCTCGCGCTGTTATTGAAAAAAGTGGAGATGTGCAAATTCATTCATCTTCAGGATTGCAATCAACTCGTGCGTTTACAGTTGAAGATCGAATTGTTTTACAAGTAGCAGACGTCAACACTGTTGTTGAAGCAAGTCAAGTTTCATTTAATTCAAATGATAATAACCAATCATCAATATCAAACAATCGATTTATCTCTCAATTAGAAGATGGATCCTCATTAATTCTTGAACATGCTGATCAATCCTTTAAAATTAGATTAGCAAATGGCGAAGAAGTTCCGATAGAGGAATTTGAAAAAAATAATTCATCTGTAAGTTTGATAAAAACAGGTGATGAGCAAATAATTATTGATTTAGGTAGAGACAATAAAATTGAAGTAATTCCTGAAAGATCGCAGGAAGAAATTACAGCTCTCGCTGCCGCGGGACAGGCCGCGATTGATAATGAAGAATCTTTGCTGCGCGAGCAAGCAGTGGCGATGCAAATGGAAGCAGCACGTCTCGCTGAAGTTGCTCGTCTTGCAGAGATTGCTCGATTAGCTGAACAAGCACGTCTCGCGGAAGTTGCACGTGTTGAAGCGATTGCACAAGCAGCAAGAAATGCAGAAGCGGCACGACAACAACAAGAAGAACAAGCACTACAGGCAGTTTTAGCAGCGCAAGCAGCTCAAGCAGAAGCCGCGCGTTTAGCAGCCGAAGAAGCAGCTCGGTTAGCAGCATTGCCACCAGTTGATCCAGTGCCACCAGCAGATGTTCCACCAGTTGATCCAGTGCCACCTGCTGATCCACCTGCTGATCCACCTGCTGATGAGTTTGATGAGTTTGGATGGAACGTAGAAGGTATTAACCGATTTACAGGCACTCGTTTTGATCCACAAGGCTTCGATAGAAACGGTTTTAATGACGCGGGCTTAGACAGAAATCAAGAAGCGGCACGTCGTGCCGAAGCATTACGTCTTGCAGAAGAGGCTCGTCTTGCTGAAGAGGCTCGTCTTGCTGAAGTTGCACGTTTAGCAGCCGAAGAAGCAGCTCGGTTAGCAGCATTGCCACCAGTTGATCCAGTGCCACCAGCAGATGTTCCACCAGTTGATCCAGTGCCACCTGCTGATCCACCTGCTGATCCACCTGCTGATCCACCTGCTGATCCACCTGCTGATGAGTTTGATGAGTTTGGATGGAACGTAGAAGGTATTAACCGATTTACAGGCACTC
>SYCR01000067.1:0-5207 GCA_005786885.1 Actinomycetota bacterium
AATGAATCAACGATCATTGCATCCATTTGCGTGGTGGGCTTGGGGTATTGGTCTTGCACTTTCTGCGAGCCAATCCCCCGGAACGCCGGCATTAATACTTTTATGTATTGGCGCTGCAATGGTCGTTTATTCCAAGAAGAGTGACCAACCTTGGGCTAGAGCCTTTTCAATTGGGATTCGAATTGGGTTGATCGCTTTTGTAATTCGAATGATTATTGGCATAACTCTTTCGGTACCTATTCCCGGAAATACCTTATTTACTTTGCCTACCCTCCCACTCCCAGATTGGATGGCTGGAATCCGAATAGGTGGGCCAGTTACATCTGAGCGCCTGAGCATTACGGCTACAGAAGGATTGACTTTCTTTACTTTAATTTTGGCGATAGCAGCAGCAAGTGCGTTAGCAAATCCAAAACGAGGATTGCGTGCACTTCCTGGAGTGATGCACCAGGCCGGTGTTGCGCTAATCATTTCTACCACTTTAATTCCACACTTTGTAACTTCGATCCAACGAATTAAACAAGCACGGAGATTGCGAGGAGATCAGCAGCGAATAGCTTTTCGCAAAATAGCAGTTCCGATTTTTGAGGATTCGCTGCAACGTGCTATAACTCTTGGCGCTGCGATGGAGTCGCGCGGTTACGGCCTTAACGATTCATCAACTGGACGCCGATTCGGTTCGCAGATTTTATTGAGTTCAATAGTTGTAATTACGATTGGAATAACTCTATTTCTGGCCGCGATCGAAGGTGCGGAAATCGCATTCGCAATGGGAATAGCTTTACTTGTGATTGGATTATTTGTGGCCAGCAAATCCACAAAACGAACTCGTTATCGTCCGCAGATCTGGAAAGGTGCGGAGTGGTTTGTGTTAGCCACATCAATTTCATTGATTTCTTTAGTTCTTTACAAAAATCAGAGCACTTTAACTGCTTCAGCAATTTTCATCTTGGCGATATCTCCAATTTTCGTAGCGCCGACAGAAAAACAAGTTAAAAATCAAATTGAGGTGACAAATTGATCTCTTTCAATCAAGTTTCACTCATCTATCCGCAGGCTCAAAAAACTATTTTTAATGATCTGACTTTTTCGGTTCCCGAAGGGGAATTGCTCTTAATCATGGGGCAAACTGGTTCTGGTAAATCTTCGCTTTTGAAGTTGATTAATGGGTTAGTCCCGCATCACACTGGTGGAATTCTTTCTGGCGAAATTACCGTTGCTGGGAGATCTACCAGAATGCATCGGCCGCGCGAATTGGCTGACTTAATTGGTATCGTCGGCCAAAATCCAGCCGAAGGTTTTGTCACGGACACAGTTGAAGAAGAGATCGCTTTTGGAATGGAATCTTTAGGTGTTCCAAGAGAGGTGATGCGTAAACGCGTTGAAGAGACTTTGGATTTATTGGGATTAGCGCAATTAAGAAATCGCTCCCTATCCACATTAAGTGGTGGCGAGGCCCAAAGGGTGGCTATTGCAGCGGTCTTAACAATGCATCCAAAAGTTTTACTTCTAGATGAACCAACTAGTGCTCTTGATCCGATTGCCGCTGAGGAAGTTTTATCAATACTCGCTCGCCTAGTTCACGATTTAGGTTTAACCATCATCATCGCTGAGCATCGGTTAGAGCGGGTATTGCAATTTGTGGATCGAATTATTCATGTGCTGGGTGAGGAAAGCATTGGCAAAGTGAGAATTGGTTTGCCTGAAGAAATTATGGCGCAATCCCAAAGTGCCCCTCCGGTTGTTTTACTTGGTAAAGATCAAGATTGGAATCCACTTCCATTAACAGTTCGTGATGCGCGGCGATTAGCAGAACCATTACGAGAGAAATTAGCAAACTTATCTCCCCCAATCCGTAAATCAGCAGAAGTTAAATCACTGCCACTAATTTTGGAGATTAAAAAATTAGTAGTGGAGTATGAAAAGAAAGTTGCGGTAAAAGGAATTGATTTAGAAGTCAGCCAAGGTGAAGTTGTCGCAATCATGGGAAGAAATGGCGCTGGAAAAAGTTCTCTGCTTGGAAGTGCTGTGGGAATCACTTCAATTAAAAGTGGCCAAGTGCTTTTAGATGGAAAACCAGCACCAGAATTAAAGGGCAAATCACTAATCTCGCTTGTGGGCTTTGTGCCTCAAGAAGCGACTGACCTGCTTTATGGTGAATCGGTATTACAAGAATGTGCTTTTGCTGATCGCGATAGCCAAGTCACTCTGGGAACGACCTACATGATTTTGAATCAGTTGTTACCTGATATCTCAGAGATTGCACATCCACGAGATCTTTCTGAGGGTCAACGTTTATGCCTAGTTTTAGCAATCGTCCTTGCTGCTGCACCAAAATTATTGATTCTTGATGAACCAACCAGAGGTCTGGATTACTCCGCGAAGTTGCGGTTAATCAAAATTTTACGCTCGATGGCAAATGAAGGACGTTCAGTAATTCTTGCTACACATGATGTTGAATTGGTAGCCGAAGTTGCAACGCGAGTGGTTTTTATGGCAGAGGGAGAAAAAATCGCAGATGGAAGTACTCTTGACATTCTTACTTCATCACCAGCTTTTGCTCCTCAAATTTCGAAGATCCTTGCTCCAGGTAAATGGTTAACCTTTTCAGAGATCACCTCCGCACTTGAGCAGAATTGATTCTGGTAACCATTATGAGTAAATCAACTCCACTTATTGGCTTTGCTTCATTAATTGGATTTTTCGCATTTGCATGGCCGCTTTTTATCTCTGCAGAACAAGTTGAGAACAATGGACAAGCGAAATACTTATTTTTAGCACTCATGCCAGTAGCGCTATTAATTCTGATTATTGAGTTAACACAAGGTGATCTAGATGTAAAAAGTTTGGCGTTTCTGGGAGTACTGACAGCAACAGGGGCGGCATTGCGGATTTTTGGTGCCGGGGCTGTCGGTATCGAGCCAATTTGGTTTTTAATAATTTTAGGCGGTCGTGCTCTAGGAAAGCGTTTTGGATTTTTATTGGGATTGAGCGTTTTATTCGCATCAGCATTACTAACAGGTGGAGCTGGTCCGTGGCTGGCTTTCCAAATGATGGCTGCAGCGTGGATTGGTTGGGGCGCAGGAGCCCTTCCCAAATTTGAGAAACAAAGAGTTGAGATAATTGTCTTAGCAATTTATGGATTCTTTGCAGGGCTAATCTTTGGCGCATTGATGGATCTACAACTTTGGCCATGGCTAGTAGGCGCTGACACTCAAATATCTTTCGTTGCCGGCGCCCCAATTTTGGAGAATTTGCAACGTTACTTTGTTTTTCATTTTCTAACTGCAATGGCTTGGGATATTCCAAGAGCGATACTTACCGCTGCTTTAATCACAGTAGCCGGAAAGCCGATTTTAAATTCTTTAAGAAGATCTATGCGGAAAGCTAACTTTGTTACCGCACATGAGATGAAACAAAAGGTAGTTTTGTAACGCTCATATCCAAGTTACGTCCTCTGATGTCGACCAAAACTTGTTCTCCAATAGCTACCGCAGAATCAACTAATGCTAAAGCGATTCCGTTTTTTAATGTAGGTGAAAAAGTTCCGCTAGTTACTTCACCAATTACTACTCCACTTGAGTTTTTAACTTGCATTCCAGCCCGAGGGATTCCACGCTCATCTGCCAGCAGGCCGCGCAATATGCGATCTGGACCTTTAGCTTTTTCTTCACGCAATTGAGCACTGCCAGCAAAAAAATCCTTCTGCCAACCCACCGCCCAGGAAGCCCCCGCTGTAACAGGTGAAATCTCTAGAGACAGTTCATGACCATGGAGCGGGTAACCCATCTCTGTTCTTAATGTGTCACGCGCACCCAATCCACAAATTTTTCCTCCGTGCGAAAGAGTTTTTTCGGACAATAGTTGCCAAAGTTTTACTGCATTTTTAGATGTGGGAAGCAACTCGTAACCATGCTCTCCGCTATACCCAGTTCGACAAATAATCATCTGTTCATCTAGGAATTGAAGTTGAGTAAATGACATGTAATTTAATTCAACTTTTAGTCCAGCATCAGATAAGAGTTGCCCAGACACCGGCCCTTGAATTGCAATCACCGCAAAATCATTGTGTCGATTTTGAATTTTTATGCCTTGTGGGATCTTACTGTTTAGCGTAGAAAAAACCTCTGCGGAATTTGCCGCGTTTGGAATTATCAAAATTTCTTCATTTGATTTCAAATAAACAATTAGATCATCTATTACTCCGCCTGCTTCGTTACACAACATGCTGTACTGCGCTTGTCCTGGCAAAATTTTGTTTAAATCATTTGTGATTATTGAGTTGAGCCAATCTTTGGCACCACTCCCATGAATTTCGATTTTTCCTAGATGTGAAACATCAAATAAGCCCGCATTAGTGCGAACCGCTTCGTGCTCGGTGAGTGTTCCCCCACCAACTGGGGCTGGATATTCCAGTGGCATCGCCCAACCAGCGAAATCCCCCAATTTGGCATTTAGGGATTGGTGTATCTGCAAGAGCGGCGATTCCATGAGCGCAAACTTACCGCTTTTGACTAGGCTGGTTGGGAATTAACCAATAACGGGGGCGCAATTTGGCAACGCAAATTTCATTAGTCGAGAAGATCTCCACACCAACAGCGCTGGTAATAGGCGTTGCTAAGGATGGTGCTGGCGCGCTGGTTTTGGTCACTTCATTAAAAGGAATTAACACTCAGAATTTATTGCAAACATTGAATTCCTTTAAAGCCTCGGGCAAAGCAGATGAAGTTACTTTAGTTCCCGATGCAACCCATGGAATTTTGGTATTTACCGGTATGGGTAAATTTGAAAAGAAATTTTCTGCCGAAACTTTGCGCAGAGCCGCAGGTAGCGCCGCTCGATCATTGCATGCCCACGCTCATGCCGCATTTGCACTTCCAGCAAGCAATGCCGATGATTTACAAGCGATAGCTGAAGGCGCACTTTTGGGATCATATACTTTCAATGATTTCCGCGGTAGTGGTTCTAAAGATTTGAAATCTCCACTTATCAAAATTGAGATCTACACTCCAAAGAACCCTACAAAAGAGTTCAAAGATGCAATAAAAAATGCACAGATAATTGTGACGCAAGTAAATTTCACTCGGAATTTAATTAATATGCCACCAAGTTATTTGACTCCAGATCGGTTTACAAAATTAGCAAAAGCTCAATCTCCAGCAAATGTAAAAATCGAAATTCTCAATGAAGTTGCATTAAAACGTGGT
>SYCR01000068.1:0-6262 GCA_005786885.1 Actinomycetota bacterium
AGCGGTTTCTAAATAAACTTCATGAAACTTTGCTAAATCTTCGCGAGATCCTCTTATTACTTCAACATTTTCTTTTTCGCCTTTTTTAATATTTCGGCGCCAAAGTTGGTTAAAACCTTCTAATACATCTGCTTCAGTTTTCCCGGTCAGAGACAACTGATAAACATATTTTGGTTGCCCTGCAGCAAATCCGTTGACATCATCAACGCTTGGCTTGAAGCCATTTGCTCTTAAGATATTTTCAATTGCGTCTGCACCAGGATTTATCCAACTAGGCGTAACTTGTTGTAAAGACTTTTTGTTCTCATCAGCCAACGCTTCTTTAATGGTTTCGCTATTCCAACGATTTTTTACCACCATCGGTCCGACGCGAAGTGCAAAACCATTTTGTGAGATTGCGTATTTGCGCAATAGCGGAACTGCAGCTGCTAAATATTTTGCCGGGAGGGCTGGACCTTCGGGGATGTAAAGAAAGTAGCGATTTAACTTTGGCATTTTTCGCGCCAAGACCAGCGCACTCCCGACTAATTCTTTTGCTTCAAAAAAACCAATTACTTTGGATTGCCAGCCCGCTTTAACCTGGGCCCACGCTGGGGTTTGCAGAAAAGAAGGGTCAATCTCTCGGGCGGCCACCTCGGATTCCAGAAAGGCTTGCGCCTGTTCGGGGGTAATTTGAAGGATCTCCACAGGGCGAGCCTAGGGCTGGGGATGGGATTTCGGAGGGAGGGTGGGAACCGGTAGCCTTGCCCACCTCACCTTCGGAAGCGATGAAGAAGGCGAGACGCGCTAAACCTCCTGTTACAGAAATTCTGTGACCGCTTAGTCCAAAGGAGTTGGTTATAAATGCGTCATTATGAACTGATGGTCATCCTTGACCCAGATCTAGAGGAAAAAACAGTCTCCCCAAGTCTCGAGACTTACCTCAAGATCATCAAAGATAGCGGTGGTCGCGTAGACCGTCTTGATATCTGGGGCCGACGTCGTATGTCATTCGAAATTGCGAAGAAGCCAGAAGGCATTTACGCAGTTGTTGATATGCATTGCGAACCAGCCGCAGTAAAAGAGTTAGACCGCCAATTAAATCTAAATGAAGCAGTGCTTCGTACAAAAGTAATACGTCCCGAAAAATAATTTAGATACTTCCAGAGATAACGAGAGACGGGAAAAAAAGATGGCTGCTGGAGACACAGTTATCACGATCGTCGGCAATTTAGTTGATGATCCTGAATTGCGCTTCACTCCTTCGGGAGCTGCGGTTGCAAAGTTTCGCATTGCATCTACTCCTCGCTTTTTAGATAAAGCGACCAATGAGTGGAAAGATGGCGATTCTTTATTTCTTTCATGCAATGTTTGGCGTCAAGCAGCAGAGAATGTTGCTGAATCACTTACTCGCGGAATGCGCGTAATTGTGCAAGGTCGTTTAAAACAACGTTCATATGAAACAAAAGAGGGAGAGAAGCGAACTGTCTACGAGATTGAAGTAGATGAGGTCGGTCCTTCCCTCCGCAATGCATCGGCAAAAGTCACTAAAGCTGCTCGTACATCTGATGGCGGTCGCGCAAGCGCATCTGCTGCAACAGGTGGAATGAGCGATGATCCATGGGCTGCCTCTTCAACAGATTCATGGGGAGCACCAGTTGGTGCAAGTGATGAGCCTCCGTTTTAATAACTGAATAAATCCATCCGACCACCTATTAATAAATATTAATAGCCATTCCCGCTTTCAAAAGAAGCGGGGCACCCCTAGGGAGCACCACAATGGGATCAAAAGAAAAGAAACAAAAGAACAGCAAGAGCGCAGTTGTTAAGAAAGTTTTCAAGACAAAGCCATGTTCATTCTGTCGTGACAAAGTTACCTATATCGATTACAAAGATATTCCAACTTTGCGTAAGTACATCTCAGACCGCGGCAAGATTCGTGCTCGCCGAGTTACCGGAGCATGCACGCAACACCAACGTCAGATTGCAACAGCGGTGAAAAATAGCCGTGAAGTTGCATTACTTCCATACACATCGACAGCACGATAGGGGGCATGAGATGAAATTAATTCTTACTCAAGAAGTAAATGGTCTCGGTCATCCAGGAGATGTCGTTACTGTTAAAGATGGATTTGCGCGCAACTACTTGGTTCCAAATGGCAAGGCAATTGCTTGGTCAACTGGTGGCGAAAAGCAGATCACAAGCATTCGTCGTGCTCGTAAAGCTCGCGAGATTCGCGATGTCGAACATGCCCGCGAGATCAAAGCAACACTCGAAGGTGCTGATGTAAAAGTTGGTGCAAAAGTTGGTACTGCTGGCCGCTTGTTCGGATCAGTAACTGACAAAGATGTTGCTCAAGCAGTCAAGAGTGCGATTGGTATTGATGTAGATCGTCATCGCATCAAGATGGCTGGACACATCAAAACTCTTGGTCGCCACAGCGTGAAAGTAACTTTGCTTTCAAATGTTGTCGCAACCGTAAATATCGAGGTTGTACCTGCTTAAGTAAAGAGATTAGAAATTCAGGGCCTGCTCAATTGAGTGGGCCCTTTTTCTTGTCCAGATGCTGAGATTGGGAAATAAACCTATGTCCACACCAGTTCTTTGATGAGGGAGTTGTCTCACCAGCATTGATACTGCCGGTCAGGAGGCTGGGGGAGAATTACCTACTTTTTATCCACAACTTCTCCCCTTCAAAATCCAAGTTATCCACAATTACTCCCCTACTTTTCACACAGCCCATCTGATGGTGTCGGTGATCTTGCGTATCTTGCGCAGTACAACAATTGCAGGCAGGGGGTGGGTAGATGTCAGTCGCAGAGTTACCTAACCGTTCCCCAGAGTTTGAACGGGTCCCGCCGCACGATGTTGTAGCTGAGCAAGGTGTGCTCGGCGGAATGATGTTAAGTAAAGATGCAATCGCCGATGTTGTTGAACTTTTGCGCGGAAATGATTTTTATCGGCCAGCACATGAATTAATTTATGAAGCAATTTTAGATTTGTATGGACGCGGCGAACCTGTTGATGCCGTAACTGTTTCTGCTGAATTAACAAAACTTGGCGATATTGGTCGCGTCGGTGGCGCACCTTACATGCACACACTTATTGCATCAGTTCCTACAGCAGCAAACGCTGGTTACTACGCACGTATTGTGCGCGAGCGCGCAATTTTGCGACGCTTAGTTGAAGCGGGCACAAAGATTGTCCAACTTGGTTTTGCTAGCGAAGGTGAAGTTGATGATGTTGTTGATCAGGCCCAAGCAGAGGTTTATGCAGTAACCGAGCGCCGCGCGAGTGAAGATTATCAACCACTAAATGTTTTGCTCGCTGGAACTTTGGATGAGATTGAAGCGATTGGTTCTCGCGGTGGAACCTTAAATGGAGTGCCAACTGGATTTAAAGATTTGGATGAATTAACAAATGGACTTCATCCAGGAAATATGATTGTTATTGCAGCGCGACCATCTATTGGTAAATCAACTCTTGGAGTTGATCTTGCTCGTAACGCATCCATTAAGCATGGAATGGCTTCAGTGATTTTTTCTCTTGAAATGGGCCGCAACGAAATTACGATGAGAATGCTTTCTGCTGAAGCGCGAGTGCCTCTGCACAATATGCGAAGTGGAACAATGAGTGATGATGAATGGGGCCGTTTAGCGCGACGAATGGGCGAGATTTCAGATGCACCACTATTTATTGATGACTCTCCAAACTTAACTTTGATGGAGATCCGTGCAAAAGCCCGTCGCTTGAAGCAACGTCACGGTCTTAAGTTAATAATTATTGATTACTTGCAACTTATGACTAGCGGAAAACGTGTTGAAAACCGGCAACAAGAGGTTTCAGAATTTTCAAGACAGTTGAAATTATTAGCCAAAGAATTAGATGTTCCAGTAGTGGCGATTTCACAGTTAAACCGTTCTCCTGAACAAAGAGCGGATAAGAAGCCGATGCTCTCTGACCTTCGCGAATCTGGTTCTATTGAGCAGGATGCGGATATGGTGATTTTGCTACACCGCGAAGATCAATATGAACGGGATAGTCCAAGACAAGGTGAAGCTGATTTAATTGTGGCTAAGCACCGAAATGGTCCTACTCGAACTGTGACTGTTGCATTCCAAGGACACTTCTCGCGCTTTGTGGATATGGCTGCACAGATTTAATTACTTGTGCTGTGCGACGCCTGTCTAGATCTTTCGGCTAAGTAAATTCCGGCCAAAACTATTGCAACACCGAGTAGTTGAATTGGCGCGAGTTGTTCTGACAACGCAAACCAGGCAAGGAATCCGGCTATTACTGGTTCGAGCATTCCAATCAGACTTGCTTGAGATGCACTAATAAATCTAATTCCATTTAGTACACAAAGATAAGGAATTATCGTCCCTGCCAAAATCATGTAAGTAAGCAGCATCCATCCAGGCAGAGTTGAATCTGAAATTCCACTTAATGGAATTTGTTGGGTAAAGATTTCAAATGGGAAGTTCCAAACGGGAAGTACAAAAAACCAAAAAAGAGTAGCGACACCAAATCCGTAAGTAGTAAGAGAGGTGCTTGATCTACTTTTTACACCGTGTTCGCCCATCAGAAAGTAGGCTGCAAGTGCAAAAGCATCAATAAGCGCAACAATAAATCCAAGGCCATCTACCGTCATGCCGCGATAAATCTGAGCTACCAGAGTTAAACCAATAAATGCCAAAGCAATTGCCCACCACATAGTTGAAGCAACGTGCCGCTTTTGGATGTACCGGACATAAAAAGTTATCCAAATCGGAGCGGTGAATTCGATTACTAAAGCGATACTTAATTCCATCCGACTGATGGCGAAGAAGTAGGCTGACTGAACAAGTGCAAAGCCAATAATTCCATAAGCAAATAGAAACGGAATTTCCTTTTTGGTCATTAAAAGCGAACGACGATTTCTAATTAAAAGAAAAGTAACTAAAAGTAAAAAGGCACCGAAACACCGTACTTGCGTGAGACGGAAAGCCGATAAATCTTGAGCCAAGAGCAATTTAGCCGGGATACCCGAAGCTGCAAAGAGAAATGCGCTAGCGAACAAGAGGAGTTCGCCTTTAAATTTACGCACCAGAACACTCTATATAGAAATCAAACTCTTACCAAAACTAAAAGGCGTTTTCGCTGATCTCCATAATTGAGTTATCTACGTTTTCAATGATTGCTCTGTCGGTGGCTAGATTTGGCAAAACATTCCTAATGAAAAATCTCGCTGAAGCGATTTTTCCCTCATAAAAAGTACGATCACGATCTGAAGCGCCACCCATTTTTGCGTTAGCAATTTCAGCTTGCCGGAGTAATAACCAAGCCGTGATTAAATCACCAACCATCATCAATAATCGTGAGGAACTTTGTCCAATTTTATAAAGTTCTTTTGGATCTTCTTGTGAAGCCATCGCGATACCTACTAAAGATCCCATCGCAGTATTTACTTCCTGCAACGCTTTCCCAAGTTCACTCTTCTCATTAGCAAGATCTCCACCGCTAGCGGCAAATTTTCCGATTTGTTTCGCTAACAAACCAATAGCGCGTCCTTGATCTTTAATAATTTTACGGAAAAAGAAATCTAAACCTTGTATCGCAGTGGTTCCTTCATACAACGTATCAATTTTTGCATCACGAACATACTGCTCAATTGGCCAATCCATCGTAAAACCAGCACCACCAAAAGTTTGCAGCGATTCAGTTCCGAGCAGCGTCCAAGATTTCTCACTTCCATAACCTTTTACGATCGGAAGCAAGAGATCATTTAAGGCTTCAAGATCTTGTAACGTATCTTGGTCAGCGCCAGCTTCTTTGGCGATCAATATTTCATCTTGGATTGATGCGGTGTAAAGAATTAAGGATCGCATTCCTTCGGAGTATGACTTCTGAGTCATTAATGATCTGCGTACATCTGGGTGATGGATAATCGAAACCCGAGGGCTTGCCTTATCTGTCATTTTCGTCATATCTGGGCCCTGGATTCGCTCTTTGGAATAAGCAAGAGCTTGTTGGTATCCAGCACTCAGTGTTGCAATCGCCTTTGTACCAACCATCATTCGAGCAAATTCTATGACTTTAAACATCTGTGCTATGCCTTCATGAACTTCGCCAAGCAAATAACCAACAGCAGGTTCCTTTTCGCCAAGATTCATTTCACAAGTTGCCGAAACATTCAAACCCATTTTGTGTTCGATGCTAGTTACATAGACACCATTACGTTTACCAAGCTCTCCAGTTTCAAGGTCAAACATAAATTTTGGAATTAAGAAAAGGCTTAAACCT
>SYCR01000069.1:0-20669 GCA_005786885.1 Actinomycetota bacterium
CTTTGCCATTGGTTCTTGGGTAACCATTGACCGGAACTCGGTGTAAACGATATGCAACTCATCAACACCATTTTTATCTGTTTGTGCCTCTGCAATAAACGCACCAATTAATGCATTCGCAATCTCTTTTGCATGCTCATAGGTTGGGTTATCGCTAAACCCACTCCATTGACCTGAAATTGCACGGTTGCGGAAACGATAATAGTTAATCGCTTTTCTTCCGACTAAATATGCGTTTGCTTCAATGCCACGGTTGCGAAGTAGCGAGACTAATTGGTCGCCTTCTTTAATTACCGAGCTTGAATACGCTCCGGCCATTCCACGGTCTGCAGAGATAATCAATACTGCAGCACGGATTGGCTTCTCGGATTCAGTTGTGAGTGGATGCTTAGTACTTGAATAAGATGCCACGGCAGAAACTGCTCGGGTTAATTCATTCGCGTATGGAGTCGAGGCTTGTACCCGACCCTGAGCCTTAACTATGCGTGAGGCAGAGATTAATTCCATGGCTTTAGTAATTTTCTTCGTCGCTTTAACAGATCGCATCCGACGACGATAAATTCGAAGTTGTGCACCCATAGCTACTCTCTACCTCCTTTCATCTCTTTCATCTCTTTCATCTCTAATTTGACGTTAATTTAAATTACTTCTTTGCAGGTGGAACAAATCGAGTGATTTGCTCTTGGTTCTCATCAGTTAGCGCATCCGCTGCTTTTTCCTCCAAGGCTTTTGCCTCTGAAGAAACAAAGCGATCGGTGAATGTAGTGATTGCTTCCGTCAGAGATGCAACTGTTTCATCGGTTAACTCTTTGGTTGTCTCGATAACATCAATTACGGCCTTGCGATCACGAGCTAAGAACTCAAGGAATTCAGCTTCGAAACGGCGAATGTCAGCGACCGGAATCTTGTCTAGCTTTCCGGTAGTTCCAGCCCAGATCGATGCAACTTCCTGTGAAACTGAGAACGGGCTGTACTGACCCTGCTTCAAAAGTTCTACCATTCGCGCACCGCGCTCAAGTTGTGCCTTTGATGCAGCATCAAGGTCAGAACCAAATGCAGCGAAAGCTTCGAGTTCGCGATACTGAGCAAGATCAAGACGTAGACGACCAGCAATCTTCTTGATGGCTTTTGTCTGAGCCGATCCACCCACACGAGAAACAGAGATACCTACGTTGATTGCGGGACGTACGCCTGCGTTAAATAGATCAGTTTCAAGGAAGCACTGTCCATCAGTAATCGAAATAACGTTTGTAGGAATAAAAGCAGATACGTCATTACCTTTTGTCTCAATGATTGGAAGTCCAGTCATTGAACCGGCACCCAGTTCATCTGAAAGTTTTGCGCAACGTTCTAGCAAACGTGAGTGTAAGTAGAAAACATCTCCTGGGTAGGCTTCGCGACCTGGTGGACGACGAAGAAGTAGCGAGACCGAACGATAAGCCTCTGCTTGCTTTGAGAGATCATCAAAAACAATTAGCACATGTTGACCGGCATACATCCAGTGCTGACCAATAGCAGAACCGGTGTATGGAGCCAAGTATTTGAATCCGGCTGGATCTGATGCAGGTGAAGCAACGATTGTGGTGTATTCCATTGCACCAGCTTCTTCAAGTGCTCCACGTACAGAGGCAATTGTTGAACCTTTCTGACCAATAGCAACATAAATACATTTAACTTGCTTCTTTGGATCTCCAGATAGCCAGTTTGCACGCTGATTAATAATGGTGTCGATCGCAACTGCTGTCTTTCCAGTCTGACGGTCACCAATAATCAACTGACGCTGTCCACGACCAATAGCAGTCATCGCATCAATAGCTTTGATGCCAGTTTGCATTGGCTCTTTAACAGGTTGGCGTTGCACAACCGAAGGTGCCTGAAGTTCTAATGCACGACGAGCTTCTGCTTTGATCTCGCCTTTTCCATCAATTGGTCGTCCAAGTGGATCAACTACGCGACCAAGGAATCCATCGCCAACGGGCACAGAAAGAATTTCACCAGTACGACGAACGGTTGTTCCTTCTTCGATACCGCCAGTCTCACCCAAAATAACGATACCAATCTCGCGAACATCAAGGTTTAATGCAAGACCTAAAGTCCCGTTCTCAAATTTTAAAAGTTCGTTTGTCATCGTTGAAGGAAGTCCCTCAACACGTGCGATTCCATCGCCGGCTTCGGTGACAGTTCCGATTTCATCGCGAGCAGCCGCACCTGGGGCGTATGAGGCAACGAATTTCGCAAGCGCGTCGCGAATCTCCTCTGGTCGGATCGTAAGCTCGGCCATCAACTTCTCCTTTTAATAGGTGCTCGCACACTTTGCGCAAACACAGTTGCTCCTTCTTTAATTTAGTTTTCGACTCAACTTACGAGCCTACGACCTGCTTCTGCTAAACGACTTACAACAGTTCCATCAATAAGTTCATCAGCAAAGCGAATTGAAATTCCGCCCACGACTGACTTATCAACTTCGACATTTATTCGTACATTTCTACCAATTTGTTTAGCAAGTGCAGCACTTAGTCTGCTTACTTGCGCATCGCTCATGACAGTAGCGCTCTTAACGTGTGCAATCACTTGGTTGCGACGTTCGGAAGCTGCTTGAGCAAAATGAGTTAAGCCTGATTCTAGATTTCGTCCACGTGGATGATCCACAAGGACAGAAATTAATGCAAGAGTTGCGGGAGCAGTTTTGTTTGAAAGTAAATCCGCAATCAACGTGCTCTTGAGGACTCCGGTTGTGGTTGTGCGGTTTGCAAGAATGCTACGTAAATCGGGGTTTTCAGCAACAATTCTTCCAAAGCGAAAAAGTTCTTCTTCTAAACGATCCAGTGTTCCATCAGCATCTGCTGCTGCAGCCTGTGCTTCGACTGCTAACCACTCAATCGCATCTGATAGATCTACAGGTGAAGACCAACGTGAAGCGACCATTGAATGTAATAAATCAATTGTTGCCGGTCCCACATGTTTTGAAACTAATTGATCAACAAGAGTTACTTTGTCTTGACCACTTCTTGATGGATCCGTTAATCCACGACGAAGAGCAATCGATGAATCTAGAGCATGAAGAGTTAGAAATAGGTCGCCAGAAATCGCAGTTGCTCGGGCATTATTTGCTCCCTGCAAATGCTGATCTAGGCTCGCGCGCGCACTCGCAAACGAGGCACGGCTACTTCCCTTCATGATCAAACTCATAACTACTTGGATCCTTCCAAATCTGCAAGAAAACGGTCGACTACGCGAGATTGACGAACTTGATCATCGAGAGATTCTCCGACAATTTTTGATGCTAGTGCTGTTGCAATCGCGCCAACTTCGTTCATGAGTGAGCTCATAGCCTGAGTGCGTTCGGCTTCAATGGATGAGCGGGCCGCTGCAGTAATGCGGTTAGCTTCATCTTGAGCCTTTGTGCGCATCTCTTCGATAATCGCAGCACCTTCAACTCGTGCTTCTTCGCGCATTTTTTGCGCTTCGCCTTTTGCATCAGCAAGTTGTGCCTTGTATGAAGCTAAAGCTTGTGCAGCTTCTACTTGTGCCGCTTCAGCGCGTTCGATACCACCTTGGATCGCCTCAGTGCGAGCTGCGAATGCACGCTCGAACATTGGAACCACTTTTGCCCGCAGTACTAAGAAGAGCAGAGTAAAAGCGACAAGTCCAACAATAATTTCAGCGGTATGTGGAATTAGCGGATTAATCTCACCGCCAGCAGCTAATGTGATCATGGTTTCAGGTCAGTTCTTATTACAGAACGAACGCAAGAACCAGACCGAAGAGTGCAAGTGCCTCTGCAAGCGCGAAGCCAAGGAATGCAATTGGCTGCAAGATGCTGCGTGCTTCAGGCTGACGTGCCACACCATTGATATATGCGGCGAAGATAAGTCCAGTTGCAATTCCGGGTCCTATAGCTGCGAGACCAAAACCAACCAGGTTGAGTGTGCCTTCCATCTTTGTACCTTTCATTCTTTCTTGCACTTTAGATAAGACGGGCGTCTCATCCCTTTTACTTTTTTACTTTTCCCTCTGCTTAATGCTCGTCGGCCAACGCTCCGGCAATATATAGCGCGGTCAACAAGGTAAATATATACGCCTGCAAGCACTGCACCATAAACTCAAAAAAGGTGAGCACGATGCCGATTGCGAAAGCAAAAGGGCTAATTAATTTGAGTCCGATTACGCCTTGCAGTAGATGTTCGCCACCAAGAATAAAGACCAACAACAAAAGGTGTCCTGCAAACATATTTGCGAATAAACGTAGGGAAAGAGTCAGTGGTCTAACTAGGAAGAAGGTAAGTAACTCAAGTGGAGTAATCAAGATGTAGGCAGCTTTTGGAACTCCAGGCATAAACATGATCTCTTTGATGTACTTACCAATACCTTGTTTCTTCACACCTACGTAATGGAAAACTAAAAATGTAATCAGCGCTAGGGCATACGGAAAACTTACTCGAGACATTGTGGGGAATTGCAAAAGTGGAATAATTCCAAACAAATTATTAACTAAGATAAAAGTAAACAAAGTAAACAAATAAGGTACAAATCGCATGAATTCATGACCGATTACTTCTTTACCCAGATCATTTCTTACAAATGAATAGATGCCTTCACCAGCGAACTGTAATTTAGAAGGAACAATCGCGGCTTTTCTAGATGACGCAATAAAAAATGCTGAAATTAAAATTACTGATAGAAAAATTAGAAAAACAGGTTTGGTAGTAAATGCGTTATCGCCAAAGATGGGAGGTAATTCAAAGTCGGCGGCACTTGGAGGATTAAAACCCTCTTCTGCAAGCTTTACTCTCAAGACAGACCATCTCTTCCATCATCCGCATGGGCGATCTAACGACGCCCAACCCTATGTCCAAATCCGCAATCTTGCGAAATTTCTACTGCCGCCCAAACCTGACCCAAACCAGATAGATGGCTGAGGAAATCCCAAGAAGTAGCCCCCCTAGGAAGAAAAAACTGGTTCCCGCCCAATTATCGAGCAATTTGCCTACTCCGCCCCAGATCAGCAGGCCGGAGAGCAGGTAACCAAATATTGACCAGTAAGCACCCTCATCTTTTGTCGCCACGAGCACCCCCTAGTCGCCAGTATGCCTTTACCTCGCCACCTATCCAAGCAATAGTAACTGCCGTCGCAACCAAGGCAAAAACTGTTCGATCCAGCTCCAATTTTCGTGCCAAGACCAAGAAGAGCAGAATCACAATCACTTTTAAGAAATAAGAATGCATCATGATCACAAAAGTCATTTTTGGATCCAAGTAAGTAGTTACCTTTGCTAAAAACAGATGTATCGCAAAAAAAATAAAAACTATGAGGGTCGCGAGCAGGCTGCCCTTTAGCCCATTTAATCCAGAAGCAATCGACGCAACTATTGCCGACAAGGCCCCGACAATTAGAGCTGGCTTCGCAGCTCCGTGAAAAAGAGATCTCGAGTAATGCTTCATAACTCTTTAAAGACTCCAACTTTAAGTTTTCGATACAAGAAAGGATATTTTGTAAAAGATAGTGATAGCGCTATAAAAAAAATCGAAACTAATAAAGTGAAACGCCAAGGAATAAAAGCAGATGCAGCTAGTGGCATTGCAAATGAAAAAGTCCATAGATACAAAAGGAAAGTTGCCGAACGTTGCGAATGCCCCAACATAATTATTCGGTGATGCAAGTGTTCTTTATCTGGCGCAAATGGGGAACGACCTGCTTTAGTTCTTCTAATGATTGCCAATATTAAATCAATTAACGGAATTGCTAAAACTCCAAAAGGCAGCAGTATCGGAAGCAAAGCTGGTGCTAGTTGTTGTGCGGAAATAGCATTCGAATCAATCTGGCCAGTCAAAGTTATTGCAGCAACTCCAAGCAATAAACCTAAAACCATTGAACCAGAATCCCCCATAAAGATTCTTGCTGGATAAAAGTTGTGCGGTAGGAATCCAATACAAGCGCCTACGACAACAGCTGTGATGAGTAAGGGTGCACCCGCACGGTCAAAGTTATATACAACTGAAAGGAGGTAGGAGTAAGAGAAAAAGGCGAGGGCAGCAATTGCAACAATTCCGGCTGCTAAGCCATCTAACCCATCAACAAAATTAACGGCATTTATCGAAACTAAAATTACCAAAATTGTTAACAGCTGACCTAGGGAACTTGGCAGAGTAGTTATTCCATTAATTGGTAACCAAAGAAGTTGAACACCATTAAGGAGTAGCACTCCAGCAGCAATAGATTGTCCTGCTAATTTAGTGATTGCATCTAAGCCCCAACGATCATCTGCCATTCCAAGCAATAAAACAATTCCACTAGCTAAAACGATTCCGGTGATCTGTCCAGTTTGTGCAAATGCTTTATTTAGTAACGGAAGCTGGTTTGCAATTCCAATCGAAATAGCAATCGCACACCAGATAGCTAATCCACCCCATCGTGGGGTTGGAGTGGTGTGTACATCACGATTTCGTACATATGCGATAGCGCCAAATCTAAGTGCGGCTTTTTCGGCGAGCGGCGTCAGTAGGTAGGTTAAGGCCGCGGCTATGAATAAAACTAAAAGATGCTCGCGCATTAGTTTTCTGGGTAAACCGGAAAGGCCTTGCAAAGTTGCGTTACTTCAGCAGAAATTGCTTTCGCACTTTCTGGCTTAGTGATCGCTCTGGAAATTAGGGAAGCAATAGATTTCATCTCAGTTTTTCCCATGCCTTGGGTGGTAACAGAAGGAGTTCCAACTCTTATTCCACTTGTAATAGATGGGGCTAGCGGGTCATATGGAATTGAATTCTTGTTGAGAGTAATTCCTGCAGCCCCACATCTTTCATCTGCTTCTTTACCGGTAACGCCAAGTGCGCGAACATCAATTAATGCAAGATGGGTTTGAGTTCCACCTGATACTGCACGCATTCCCTCATCAACTAGAGCGGCTGCAAGTGCCTGTGCATTAACAATTACTGTTTTTGCGTAATTTTGATATTCAGGAGTTGCACATTCTTTTAGATTTACCGCTTTGGCTGCAACAGCACTCATGATTGGGCCACCTTGCATGCCTGGGAAAATAGATTTGTCGATCGCTGCCGCATGCTCAGCTTTTGAAAGAATCATCCCACCACGGGGACCACGCAAAACTTTGTGCGTTGTAAATGAAACCACATCTGCATATGGAACAGGTGATGGAATTGCTTTACCTGCAACAAGACCAATGAAGTGTGCAGCATCAACCCACATGATCGCACCAACTTCATCGCAAATATCTCGAACTGTTTTAAAATCAATCAAACTTGGATAAGCAGTTGCACCAGAGCAAATCATTTTTGGTTTGTGTTTAATTGCAAGGTCACGTAATTCGTCGTAATCAATCAACTCATTATCTTCGCGAACACCGTAGGACTCAACATTGAACCATTTGCCCGAGAAATTAACTTTTGAGCCATGAGTTAAATGTCCGCCGTGAGGTAAGGACATCGCAAGAACTGTGTCTCCTGGTTTAGTGAAAGCTTGATAAACAGCAATATTTGCACTTGCTCCAGAATGTGGTTGCAAATTTGCATGCTCTGCACCAAAAAGGATTTTTGCACGTTCAATGCCAATCGTTTCGGCTTTATCTACTTCTTCGCAGCCGCCGTAATACCGTTTACCTGGATAACCTTCCGCGTATTTGTTTGAAAGAGTTGAACCAAGTGCTGCCAAAACTGCTGGAGAAGTAAAATTCTCACTTGCAATAAGTTGAAGACCATTACGTTCACGCTCAAGTTCAGATTGTAAAATCGCAGCAATCTCTGGATCTTGCGCTTCTAAATCAGAATAACTTGCACCGTAATATGCGTGGTCTTTACTTGATGCAGTTGGGCTCATCGATCCTCCTGGCGGGTAGAGCCCATAGCCTAGAACGGGATCTAGACCAATGTTGGGCAGAGCACGCGGAGCTGCGTATTTGTTACTTCTCCCTCACGCACAATACGGTGCGGGGTATCTGTGGCGTCGACCACAGTTGAACCTAAAGCCAGATCAAGGGCACCGTGATCGCAAATTAAGTGAACAACACTTCCAAAAACTTCATTAATTTCACCTGGCTCGCGCAAGGCCGGCCGACCAGATAGCCCAGCGTTAGCAACTGCCAGCGGTCCGGTTTCCTTTAGTAAAGCCACCGCAAAATCATTATTTGGAACTCGAACCATAAATTGACCTAAAGAACCACCATCTCCCAAGTCCCAAGTTAGAGATCGATTAGCTTTCAACTGTAAAAATAATTTTCCCGGCCAGAAATTTTCAGCCAGTAGTAATGCTTCCTCACTTAATGATGCAGTTAACCCTCTAACACTTGTGATACTTGGAACCATGACAGATGCTGCTTGGTCTTCAGGATCATCTCTAATCACATGAAGGGATTCAACTGCACTTCTGTTGAATGCATCAGCAGCAAATACGTATGAATTTTCAATTGGAATTGCGATTACTCCACCGGCCCGAATATGGGTCAATGCTTCAACAATAGTTTGTGGATCTGACGTTAGCAAACGCTCTGACATTTAGTTACTAACCTCCAAATCATTTCTTGTCGCACTGGTCCAACGAGGACGCCCTGATAGATCATAGTGAACTACTACTTCGGTGAAGTAGTAGTTAAGTGCAATTTTAATTAACTCTCCTTGCTGCTCCCCATGTTCAATTGCAAAGTACCCACCATTTTTCAGGACTCTGGCCGCACATAAGATGAATTGATTTGGGATTTCCATCCCATCGGCACCACCCCTTAGTGCCACAGATGGTTCAAAATCTTTGACATCTTTCGGAAGTATTTCAGCATCCGGTAAATATGGCGGGTTGGCCATAACGAAATCTACTTTTTTAGCCACAACAAAATCTTTCACGTCAGCTGAAATAACTTCCACGTGTGGTGCTATTAAATCTTTATTTTTTTTAAGCCAAAGTAATGCGGCTTCACTGTTTTCTACAGCAATAACTTTTACATCTGGAATCTCATATGCCACTGATAAAGCAATTGCTCCAGAGCCAGATCCCAAATCAATTAAAGTTATTGGCCGATCTGCCGCATTTATTTTTTCAATAACTCCACTGACTAATTCTTCAGTTTCTGGACGAGGAATCAAAACTCCTTCGCCGACTCGCAAAGTTAGATATCGAAAATATGCTACTCCCGTTATATATTGAATTGGACGATGCTCACATCTTTGCTTTATCTGATTATTAAAAATCGTGGCTTGTTCAACACTTACCTCAGATTGAAGCAGCAATTCTGCCCGTGAAATCTGCAAGAGTTCCGAAAGTAATAGTTGAGCATCTAATCTGGGGTTTTCAATATTTGCAGAAGCAAGGATTGTTTCTGATTCCAACAAGAGTTGCTTGATCTGCGCCATTTTTTTGAGTTACTCAGATGCAGTTAATCGAGCTGCTTTATCTGCATCAATTAGTGCTTGAATGACTGGCTCTAAGTCGCCATCAAGTACCGACTCCAGATTATTTGATTTGAAATTAATTCGGTGATCACTCAAACGATTTTCAGGGTAGTTGTAGGTGCGAATTCGCTCACTTCTATCCACAGTTCTTACTTGGCTCTTGCGTTGCGCTGCATCTAATTCATCTTGCGCTTCTTGCGCGGCAGAAAGCAATCGAGCACGCAAAATTCGAAGAGCTGATTCCTTATTTTGCAATTGTGATTTTTCATTTTGGCAAGAAACAACAATTCCTGTTGGAACATGTGTTAAACGAACCGCACTGTCAGTAGTGTTAACGCTTTGCCCTCCAGGACCACTAGAGCGGTAAACATCTACTCGAACGTCATTCATATTTAGTTCAACATCTACTTCATCTGCTTCCGGAAGAATTAAGACGCCTGCAGCTGAGGTATGAATACGACCGGCAGATTCAGTCTCAGGAACTCTTTGCACCCGATGAACGCCACCTTCAAATTTTAATCTGGCAAATGGAGCACGACCTGGCTCAGCAACGCCTTTTGCTTTAACAGCAACCGACACATCTTTATATCCACCAAGATCACTTTCAGTTGCATCAATTAACTCAGTTTTCCAACCTTGTCTTTCTGCATATCGCATATACATACGTAAAAGGTCTCCTGCGAATAGCGCTGATTCATCTCCCCCGGCGCCGGCTTTAACTTCAATGATTACATCTCGATCATCATTTACATCTCGAGGTAATAGCAACTCCTCCAACTTAGTTGCGGCTGCGGCTGCAAACTCTTCAAGTGCCGGAAGTTCAGCCGCGAAAGATTGATCTTCAACTGCCAACTCTCTTGCTGCTATTAAATCATCCTCTGCCGCACGCCATGCGCGATAACCGGCAACAATTGGACCAAGTTGTGAATACCGCTTACTTAATTGACGGGCCCGATTTGGATCGTTGTGAACTCCAGGATCGGCAAGTGATGTCTCAATTTCAGCATGCTCGGCAAGCATCTCTAGCGCCGTGGTGAAACGTTCGGTAACTTCTTTCGCCATCTGTGCACCTGCCTCTCAATCTTTTCTTTCTAGCAATTAACTTAAGTAATTCCAATAAAAAGACCGCACCCAAACTCGCCAAAGGCGAGATGAGTACGGCCGATTAAAAGTAGTTACTTGGCTTTTTTATTAAAGCGTTCTTCAAATTTAGCTACACGTCCACCGGTATCAAGGATGCGCTGTTTTCCGGTGTAGAAAGGATGACAGACTGAGCAAACATCTACGTGAATCGCTCCGGAAGAAACTGTCGAACGAGTTTGAAATGCTGCGCCGCAACTGCAAGTCACATTTGTTGCTTCGTATGATGGGTGGATCTCTGCCTTCATTACTTACTCCAATTACTTGATGGGGCTGGGTCGGCTCTCTCTTTCGAGATCGTCGTGAACCAGAGGTACAAAGGATACCGCCCATATAGGGGCGGTAGCAATTGCGCTTAAACCTCGCTTGTAGGCCCGACTGTGGTCTTCTGGATTTGCATCAAAAACTCTACGTTGGACTTGGTGCCTTTCATCTTCTCAAGCAGAAGTTCTAGTGCTTGTTGAGAATCAAGTGCGTGCAAAACTCGACGCAATTTCCAAGTAATGTTTAACTCTTCAGCACCCATCAGAATTTCTTCTTTACGAGTACCAGATGCATCAACATCAACTGCTGGGAAGATGCGCTTATCAGCTAAACGGCGATCGAGTTTAAGTTCCATATTTCCGGTTCCCTTAAACTCTTCGAAAATAACTTCATCCATTCTTGAACCAGTGTCCACAAGTGCAGTTGCAAGAATAGTTAGCGAACCACCATCTTCAATATTTCGTGCAGCACCAAAGAATTTCTTAGGTGGATACAAAGCAGCAGAATCCACACCACCCGAAAGAATTCTTCCGCTAGCAGGTGCAGCAATATTGTATGCACGACCCAAACGAGTGATTGAATCAAGCAGCACAACTACGTCATGCCCTAATTCAACTAAGCGCTTGGCGCGTTCAATTGAAAGTTCTGCAACAGTTGTGTGATCTTCAGCAGGACGATCAAATGTAGAAGAAATTACTTCACCCTTTACAGACCGTTGCATATCTGTAACTTCTTCAGGTCGCTCATCTACAAGCACAACCATTAAGTGAACTTCAGGATTATTTTTTGTGATCGCGTTTGCGATTGCTTGCAGGACCATAGTCTTTCCGGCTTTTGGAGGCGAAACGATTAATCCACGTTGACCTTTTCCAATTGGTGCAATCAGATCGATAACACGTGTGGTCAAAATGTTTGGTTCTGTTTCTAAACGTAAACGATCTTGTGGGTAAAGCGGCACTAACTTATTGAACTCAATACGATCTTTAGCCTCGTCTGGTTCCATTCCATTAATGGTGTCCAAGCGAATAAGCGCATTAAATTTCTCACGGCGCTCGCCTTCACGTGGTTCACGTACCGCTCCTGTAACAACATCTCCTTTACGAAGTCCATATCTACGAACCTGTTGCATAGAGACATAGACATCGTTAGGGCTTGGCAGATAACCACTTGTGCGAATAAATGAGAAATTGTCGAGGATGTCTACCAAACCGCCGACTGGAACTAAAACATCATCTTCGGAAATAACTGCTTCACGCTCTTCGCGTGGAGGGCGGTTGCGATCACGGTTGCGATCACGATCACGATGACGGTCGCGACCACGGTCATTACGGTCATTACGGTCATTACGGTTGTCGCGATCACCGCGATTGTCGCGGTCACCTCTGTTGTCGCGGTCACCTCTGTTATCGCGATCACCACGATTGTCGCGATCACCACGATTGTCGCGAGTATCTTCGCGGCTATCACTAGAGTTTTCATTCTCAGAATTAGAGTTACCAGCTTTTTCAGCTGAACTTTCTTTCTCTGCTGAGCGCTCTTTACGTGCAGGTTTTGCTGATGCAGCGCGATTAGCGGCTTGTAAATCACTAATTGCGGTAACAAGAGCAGCTTTTGGCATCTTTACAGCGCCATCAATTCCAAGTTGGACACCTACTTTGCGCAGCTCAGGAAGGAGCATCGCGCTTAGATCGCTCGCAGGTTTACGCGCGCGGGTTGAAGTTTCAGTCACATTTCCTCATTCATGGTTATTTGGTTATTTGGTTTATTACAATTAAATAAGCTCAGTTGGTTTTTTAATCGCTTTGGATATTCTTAACAATAAGTTTCAAGTTATTCCGGATTTAACTTAAAACTTGGAGAAGTAAGAATTTTAAGCGAAGGTGATTTTTATTGCCTACTCGGGGCAATCCCGGCCGAGTAAGAAAAGCATATCACCCAGATAAGGGCAGTTTTACGGCAAATACAGATATTCAGAGCTAATTAGGAGCGTAAATATGGACTCCGACTCGGCTAATTCCCAGTATCTGAGTGGCAAATGAACTGCCTCCGGCACGGGCAATCTCTTGAGCATCTGTAACTGAGCCCGTGTGTAACGCTAAAACGGTAGGGCCTGCGCCAGAAATAAAAGCTGCGACTCCAGCGCTTCGTAACTTTTGCACGAGCGCGAAAGATTTTGGCATTGCAGATTTACGAAACTCTTGATGGATTAAATCTTGAGTTGCTTCGTACAGAAACTCTGGTTTGTTGCTTAGAGCCTCAACCATTAACGCACTGCGAGCAATATTTGTAGTCGCATCTTTATACAAAACCTCATCAGGCAACATTTTGCGCGCGCTCGATGTTGCGACTGCACTTTCTGGAATGAATGCAACTGCATTAATTCGATGATTAACTATTATCGGGGTCGCCCGACCAACTCCCCCTTCTAACCAAGCAATAGTTGCACCACCATAAAGAGCCGCGGCAACGTTATCGGGATGACCTTCCATCTCTGTTGCAATCGCAAGTAAATCTTGATCTGTTAAGCGCTCTTGTCCTGAGATTACTAATGCTCGTGCTAAGTAAAGTCCACCAATGATTGCACTTGAGGAGGAACCCAATCCTCGTCCGTGAGGAATAGCATTCAATGCACGTACTGACAATCCTCTTGGCTTTCCGCCCATATGATCAAAGGCCCGATTCATCGCTTTAATCACTAAATTCTTGTCATCTTTTCTAATTTCATCAGCGCCTTCACCAGCAACTTGGATATCTAAACCAGCTTCATCCGAAACTTGTGCTGCATATCCATCATAAATTTCAAGGGCTAGACCTAAAGAATCAAACCCAGCACCCAAATTCGCGCTACTTGCTGGCGTACGAATTGTTACTGGCGTCGCGCGAAAAGTTGGTTTGCTTTGCATTATGTCAACTCCAGAACTTCGGCCGCTTTTGCAACACTTACCGGAATCACAATCGGGTCTGGTGCTCCATCAAGTGCCCACTGAACATCTTTGAGTCCGTTGCCGGTAACTGTGATCACGATTTTTTTACCTTTAGGTAATTGCCCTGCATCTTTTGCCTTGATCAAACCAGCGAGCCCAGCAGCAGAAGATGGTTCGCAGAAAATTCCTTCACGTCCAGCTATCAAAAGATATGCCGCCAAAATTTCTTGATCAGAAACGGCTCCGATCCGTCCACCAGAATCATCACGAGCAGCAACAGCCTGCTCCCAGGATGCGGGATTGCCAATTCGAATCGCAGTAGCAATTGTTTCAGGGTTTTTCACAACTTCATTGCGCACAATTGGTGCTGCGCCCTCTGCTTGGAATCCCCACATTTGTGGCAAAGTTTTTGAAATTCTATCTTTTTGATACTCCTGGTATCCCAGCCAATATGCAGTGATGTTTCCGGCATTGCCAACTGGAAGTGCGTGAATATCTGGAGCAAAACCAAGCGCATCAACGATTTCAAAAGATCCAGTTTTTTGACCTTGAATTCGATAAGGGTTAACTGAGTTAACCAATGCTACTGGATAATTTTCCGATAACTCACGGGCAAGAGTTAAGCAATCATCGAAATTTCCATCTACTTGTAAAATTTTTGCACCATGAATTATTGCTTGGGCTAACTTGCCCATGGCGATTTTCCCTTCCGGGATTAATACCGCAGGAATCATTCCAGCTTTTGTGGCATAGGCAGCAGCACTTGCACTGGTATTTCCAGTTGATGCACAAATTACTGCCTTTGCACCATCTTCAGCGGCTTTACTCATCGCCATTGTCATTCCACGATCTTTGAATGAACCAGTCGGATTACAACCTTCTACTTTCACCCAAACTTCGTTATCCAACAACTCGGAAAGAACGCAGCCGTAAACAAGAGGAGTTCCACCTTCTTGCAAAGTTACCACAGGAGTTTTTCGCGAAACTGGAAGGCGATGGCGGTATTCTTCAATTATTCCGCGCCAAAGATGCGCGTTGCTTGGTTTCCCAAAGATCAACTGGCGCCTCCTTCGACTCTAATAACAGTTTCAACTGAACGAACCGTATCTAATTTTCGCAAATCAGCAACGGTGGCTGCCAACGCTGAATCCATTGCAGAGTGAGTCACAACTATTAACTCTGCTTGTTCATCACTACCATCTTGACGAACTGTTTGGATTGAAACTGAATGTGCAGCAAATACTTGCGCAACAGATGCCAAAACACCTGGTCGATCATTGACATTTAAACGAATCAAATAACGCGTTTCTGTTTCACCCATAGGAGCAATTGATCGCTCAGCATACGAACTTTCTTTAGGTCCAAGGCCACCTAGAGCACGATGACGCGCAACCGCTACCAAATCTCCGAGAATCGCTGATGCGGTCGGCTCTCCACCAGCACCACGTCCATAAAACATTAGCTCTCCTGCAGATTTTGCTTCTACGAAAACTGCATTGAATGCATCTCTGACTGCGGCCAACGGATGTTCCTTTGGAAGTAGCGCGGGGTGAACCCGCACGGCAATTCTTCCGTCATCTGTTAATTGCGCGATTGCTAATAACTTAACAACATGGTTCATTTCACTTGCGATACGAACAATGTCGGAAGTTACTTCAGAAATCCCTTCACGATACACATCTGCTGCAGTTACGCGAGAATGAAATGCCAAACTTGCCAGAATCACAGCTTTCGCTGCTGCATCAAAACCTTCGACATCAGCGGTCGGATCTGCTTCTGCATATCCAAGGACTTGAGCTTCTTTAAGTGCACTTTCAAAAGATGCACCGGAAGCGGCCATTTTACTAAGGATGTAATTTGTTGTCCCATTAACAATTCCAATTACACGTTTAACTTGATCTCCGGCAAGTGATTCACGAAGTGGTCTAATAATCGGTATTGCGCCAGCAACGGCCGCTTCAAAATAAATATCAACACCATTATCAGATGCTGCCTCATAAAGTTCAGCACCGTGTTGGGCGAGTAATGCTTTGTTTGCAGTGACGACTGACTTTCCACTTTTTAATGCTTTTAAAATTAATGACCGTGCAGGTTCAATTCCACCCATCACCTCAATAATTATGTCGATCTGTGGATCGTTAACAATAGATTCACCATCACTGGTAATAGTTACTCCAGAATTAGTTAGACCTGGACGCGGTTTTTTCAGATCTTTAACAGAGATGGCAATTAGTTGTAATTGCGATCCAGAACGTGCCGCTAAATCGCTATTTTGCTCAACTAACAAACGGGCAACTTGGCCCCCGACAACGCCGGCACCAAGCATTCCGATTTTTAGCAAGGGCGCACCGATTTGCACACCTTTAGCTGAATTCATACGCACAGCCTACCGATCAACCTAACTCTTAGGAGTTGACCTCAAGATTGAGCAAGTCGGCCTCGGTTTCGCGGCGCAAAATCACACGCGCCTCTCCATTTTTCACTGCAATTACCGGCGGGCGCGGCTGGTGATTGTAATTGCTCGCCATGCTCCGGCCGTAGGCACCGGTCGCTGGAATTGCTAAAAGGTCACCAGGTTTTACATCACTAGGAAGATCAACTTCGTTAATAATTATGTCGCCACTTTCGCAATGCTTTCCGACAACTCGACTAGAAGTTAGTGGAGAGGTTGAAGTGCGATTTGCTATTTGCACTGAATACTTTGCGCCATAAAGGGCTGGCCTGATGTTGTCACTCATTCCACCATCTACTGAAATGTAATTGCGGCGTCGATCCCCATCTAAACTAACGTCTTTCGTGGTGCCCACTTCATAAAGCGTGATGGTGGATGGACCAGCGATGGCACGCCCTGGCTCTATAGACAAATGTGGAATTGCGAGGCCGTGCTTTTTGCACTCACCTAAAACAATCTCATGCATCCTATTAATTATTACTTCAGCGCTTTGTGGCGTATCTGTTTCTACGTAAGCGATTCCAAAGCCTCCACCAAGATCGAGATCAGAGAATTCAATCCCATGCACTGCTTTCATCTCTGCCATGAATTCAATCACTCGCTGTGCTGCAATATCAAAACCATTGTTGTCAAAAATCTGTGAACCAATATGACAATGAAAGCCGCGCATTTCAATATGTTTTGATTCCAATGCTTTCTTTGTAGCAACCGCAGCAGCTCCACTTGAAATTGAAAATCCAAATTTCACATCTTCATGTGCGGTAGAAATAAATTCATGAGTATGTGCTTCTACTCCAGGTGTTAATCTTAAAAGGATTGCTTGTTTTTTACCGAGTTGCGACGCGATCTCTTCAATTCTATCTAACTCAAATAAGGAGTCAGCAACTAGAACCCGCACGCCAATCTGGATTGCACTTCTTATCTCTGCTAAAGACTTATTATTTCCATGAACTTCAATTCGGTTTGCTGGAAATTTTGCTGCAAGGGCTACTGCTAACTCTCCACCGGAACACACATCTAATCCGGCACCTTCTTGTTCAAGCCATTTAGCAACTTGAACTGAAAGAAAAGCTTTTCCGGCATAAATTAGATCTGATTTTTCTCTACCAAAAGTAGAGTCAAGTGCTTTTCTGAAATCTTGTACCCGAGATCTGAAATCATCTTCATCGATAATAAATGCGGGTGTGCCAAATTCTTTTGCTAACTCTTGTGCGCGAATTCCAGCTATATATATTTCGCCATTTTCGAATGATGTATTTCGTGGCCAGATATTCACGGGATTCAATTTACTCACATTTTTTCTGGCGCGCTTACGCCAAGTAGTGCTAATCCATTTGCCAAGACCTGACGGGTGGCATCACACAAAAGCGCACGAGATTGATGCAGTGCCGTAATTGGCTCATCTCCCATCGGAAGAACACGTGAATGAGCATAAAAATGGTGGTAATGGCCCGCTAACTCCTCTAAATAGCGAGCAACTCGATGTGGTTCGCGAAGCTCGGCAGCACTTGCAACAACTTTCGGAAAATGCGCGATTGATGCAGATAATGCCTCCTCTGCTTCGCTATCAAGTAATTCTTGTTTGAAATCAGCGAGCTCTACTTTCATCCCAAGTTCTTTCGCATTGCGCAACAAAGCACTAATCCTTGCATGTGCGTATTGCACATAAAAAACTGGATTTTCGTTAGTACGTTTTTTTAGCAAGTCCACATCCAGAGTAAGTGGAGTGTCGGTGGGATAACGTGTTAGTGAATATCTAGCAGCATCGACTCCGACTTTTTCGACTAACTCTTCAAGAGTAATAATCGTTCCAGCTCTTTTTGAAAGTTTTAATTCTTCGCCATTTTCGATTATTTTTACCATCTGACCTATGAGTACTTGCAAATTCTTAGCTGGGTCATCACCAGTACAGGAAACCAGTGCTTTTAAGCGCCCAACATATCCATGATGGTCTGCGCCTAATAAATAAATGCATAAGTCAAAACCGCGAGATCTTTTATCTAAATAGTAAGCAGTGTCAGAGGTGAAGTAAGTTTGTTCGCCATCTGCCTTAACTAAAACTCGATCTTTATCATCACCGAAATCAGTTGTACGCAACCAAGTTGCACCCATATCTTCATAGACGTGGCCATTCTTTTTTAATTTTTCGGCTACCTTTGCAACCGCTCCACTGTCATGCAATTTACGCTCTGAATACCAAACATCAAAAATACTTCCAAAATGGTTTAACACACCTTGTTGTTGCGCCAGTTGTAATCTGTATCCAGCTTCACGAAAAGCAACTAGAGAATCATCACCAATCAATTTTTTAATCTCTGGATTTTGGGCAACTACCTCTTTTGCTAAATCTTTAATGTATTCCCCGTGATATCCATTTTCTGGAACTGGTAATCCATGTGCAGAAGCCGCAAGTGATGCTCCAAATAGATCCATTTGATTACCGCGATCATTAATATAAAATTCACGTGTTACTTTTGCACCTGCTGCTGATAAAACTCTAGCCATGGCATCGCCAACAGCAGCCCATCTGGTGTGACCTAAGTGCAAGGGACCAGTTGGATTAGCGCTAATGAATTCAAGATTGATTTTTAGTCCGGCTAAAAGATTTCCTTCACCATATTTTTTGCCTTGCTCCAAAACAGTTTTCACAATTGCACTTTGGGCACCAGAAACTAACGTCAGATTTATAAATCCAGGTCCAGCAATTTCAGTTTTTTCAACTCCATCGATCTCTGCAAATGAAGTTGCTAATAGTTGTGCAATCTCTCTCGGTGGGAGGCCAGCACTTTTGGCCAGTTGCAAAGCCGCCGAAGTTGCGAAATCCCCATGGTCACGATTCTTGGGCCGCTCGACCGAGATGCGGTCAGGGATCGCTCCACCTATCGCCCCTGAAGCAAAAAGTGAGCGTACTTTGGCCATTAAGGCCGCTTCTAGCTCCTCCGGATTCACACTCTAAGGCTATCGGGCTTACCCTTATCTCCGTCGCTCTTGCGGGAGTGGTGAAATGGCAGACACGCAGGTCTTAGGAACCTGTGTCTTCGGACGTGCGGGTTCAAGTCCCGCCTCCCGCACCAGTTGAAAATCTTAAAAGATTTCAACCGGCTTCGCTCCAGTTAAATGACTAGATCAGTAAATCAGGAGTTGTTCAGCTGTTGCTTAGATAAGAAGCGGAGGTACAGTTGAAAAATTCATTACCTTCATTACCCTCTTCGCCTTCCTTCCCCAACCTGCCAGTCCCGCCAAAGTTACGCGGCTGGTCACATTTAATTGCAGCCCCGCTTGTTTTTATTGCATCTCTAGTTTTGTTTGTTTTAAGTAAAGAAAGTTTCAAGTTTGCAGTTGCCCTATATGCACTAACGGCAGTAGCGCTATTTAGCGTTTCTGCAATTTATCATCGTGTTCCTTGGTCGCCTCGAAAGAAAAGAATTTGGCGCCGACTTGATCATGCAAATATAAATCTGATTATTGCCGGCTCTTATACGCCATTTGCTGTGACACTTTTAACTGGAAACGATCGTGCGATTTTGCTTTGGGTAATATGGATGGGCGCCCTTGCAGGAGTAGCGATCAGAGTTTTTTGGCTTTCTGCACCCCGTTGGCTTTATGTGGGTATCTATTTGGCCCTTGGATGGGTCGCAATTATTTACACACCACAGTTATATCAAGAGGGTGGATTAAAGATTCTGATACCCCTTCTCTTGGGTGGATTGTTTTATTCCGTTGGGGCACTTTCGTACGCTTTCAAGTTCCCTGGAAAAAATGCCCGCTACTTTGGCTTTCATGAATATTTCCACCTCTTTGTAATTGCTGCTTGGATATCTCAGTACGTCGCTATCTCAATCGCGATTTACAGTTCTTGACGCTAATAAAAGTTTTGATCCGCTTAACGGAGTATTTGCCTTCTGCGCGGTAAGTTTCCAGCATGCGATTGGGAGTTCTTGACGTCGGCTCCAACACCATTCACTTACAGGTAGTGGACGCACACCGCGGTGCAAAACCAATTCCCGCTACCAGTCACAAAACAGAACTTCACTTAACTGATTATTTGGATGCCGGTGGATCAATCACAATAGATGGAATCCAAGCGCTAACTTCAATTATCAAAACCGCAATGGCCGAAGCTGTAAAAGTCCAAAGTGAAGAGATTTTAACTTTTGCTACCTCTGCTATCCGAGATGCTGCAAATGGTGAGCGCGTAATCAATCACATTAATGAAAATTGTGGGATTGAGTTAAGTGTTTTATCTGGTGAAGAAGAAGCACGTTTTACCTTTTTAGCTGCTCGACGTTGGTTTGGTTGGTCAAGTGGATATTTAATGGTCATCGATATCGGAGGTGGATCCCTTGAACTAGCAACTGGTCGCGATGAGGAACCGGCTCTTGCTCTATCACTTCCACTTGGAGCAGGGCGACTAACACATAATTTTCTTAAGGATGATCCATTCACTAGCAAATCTGCACGCGATCTTGAAGATTACATCGATGAGTATTTGGAGA
>SYCR01000070.1:0-9679 GCA_005786885.1 Actinomycetota bacterium
AAGAAAGAACTTGACGCAGGGTAATTAAATAATTAATTGGTGGGCGGTGCTTTATGCACTGCCCACCAATTAACTAAAAAAGTTTTTAGATTTTTTATGTAGGTAAATTTTTGGAGGATGCATGGCGCAGGTCCAAGAAAAAAAAGTCGGTACAAAAAATCAATTAAAACGAAATGATCGTTTTTGGTTGGGAATATTTATTATTCCAAATCTTTTCATGTACTCACTTTTCATTCTTATCCCTTCCGCTGTCGGAGTTTTGCTTAGTTTTTGTGAGTGGAACATTTTGGGCCCGATCAAATGGGTCGGTTTAGAAAATTACCGCAGATTATTTTCAGATGAATTGATCATGCCGGCGTTTGGACGCTCGCTTCAATATTTAGCATATGGAGTTGTACCAACAGTTTTGGGTGGATTTCTCTTGGCGGTTTTGTTGAACTGGAAAGTTAAAGGAATAGGAATCTTCCGCGCCTTGTTTTTCTTACCACTGACGGTATCTAGTGCAGTGGCTGGAATTTCCTGGTCAAGTATTTTCAATCCAGAAGCTGGTTGGATTAACGTATTCTTGGCAAAAATTGGAATCACAGGACCTCAGTGGTTAAGTAGCTTTACTTGGGCATTGCCTTCGATCACCATAATCGTTATTTGGTTATCACTTCCATTAGTAATCATTTTGTACTTGGCCGGCTTACAGAGAATTTCTCCAGAGATTCTGGAAGCTGCAGCTCTTGATGGAGCAAATGTGTGGCAACGTATTTGGGGAATTATATTTCCATGCGTTGCATCAACAACCACTTTGGTTGTTGTTATCGAAATTTTAGCCTTCCTTGGATCACCATTTGAAATATCACTCTTAATGGTTCAAGGTGGACCACTTGATGCAACAACCTCACTTGCGTACTACGCCTACAAAGTTGCATTTGAGCAATTCGAGATTGGATATGCCTCAGCTATCGTTATGGCTCAGTTTATTGTTTTCCTTGGCGTCGCTTTAACTATTTTACAGATCCGCAAAATTATGAGAGCGAGGGGTTAATCATGGCTAATGGAGTTTTATTTACCCAAAAACGTTCTGCAAACACTCTTCGATACAGCGTTATCGTTTTACTAGCGCTGGCTTTCACCTTCCCGCTTTTGTATTTAGTTTCTGGTTCGCTTATGACACTAGATGCGGTATCTGTTTACCCACCTAAATTGCTACCACCATCGATAAATCTTCAAAATTACGTAGATGCTTTGCAAGTTATGACGCCGCGGATTTTCGGAAATACTTTGTTCTTCACCTTTGGTATTTTGATTTTGCAATTGATAATTTCATTTTCTGCAGGATTTGCACTTGCAAAGATGCCATTCAAATATGCAGCAACCGTAGTGGCTCTATTTGCAATTCCAGTTTTTCTTCCAACAAACGTTTCGATCATCCCGCTTTACTTAGTTACTTTTAAATTAAATTTACTCAGCACATGGGGCGGAATGATTTTGCCGATCGTTGGCTCTACTGCATTTGGAACTTTGCTGTTCCGACAGTTCCTGGTTAACTTCCCAGACAACCTAGTTGATGCAGCTCGTATTGATGGTGCAAGTTGGCCACGCGTGCTATTTCAAGTTGTGCTGCCACTTGCGAAACCACCGATAGCTTCATACGCTGCCGTAACATTCTTAACTGCTTGGAATATGTATATCTGGCCTTTGATGGTTGGAAATACCGAAAATCTAAAAGTAGCTACAGTTCAACTAGCACCATTGATTGCTGGTGGAACTGGCTTCTACGGAAAAATTCCTCCAAACGTGACTTATGCTGCTGCCCTGCTTAGTGCTTTGCCGGTAACACTATTTTTCCTTTGGGCTCAACGTTGGTTTATTAATGCAATCGCTGGAACTGGTAACGATTCATAAGCTGTATCTGTAGCCCCATAAAACTAGGAGTTTTTAATTGTCTGAGCGCAAATTAGGTGTAGCAATTGTTGGTTGCGGTTTCATGGGACGCCGCCACTTGTTGGGTTTTGCAGCACTTCATAAAGAAGGAGTCTTGAAAGGCGAATTAGTCGCACTTCTTGATATCAACAAAGAAGTTGCTGACAAAGTTGCTGACGAAGCATTTGAATTACTCGGTAAGCGACCAGCGGTCTACACATCTTTAGATGAGATGATGAAGGACCCTGCTGTTGAAGCAATCGATATCGTTACCGATCCAAGAACTCATCACACTATTGCAGTCCAAGCGATGGAAGCTGGACGCCATGTTTTATGTGAGAAGCCACTTTCATTAACAATTAAAACTGGCCAAATTATGCTCGATGCTGCAAAACGCACTGGTATGACATTGGGAACCGCAGAGAATTATCGCCGTGGTGGAGCAAATCGAGTTGCACGGGCAGTTATTGAATCAGGAATACTTGGCAAATTGCATTTAATGATTGAAATGTGGGCAGGCGGAGATGACAAGATCATCATCAGCAAGTGGCGCCATATGAAAGAAAGTGGCTCTATCGGAATTGATATGAGTATTCACTACGCAGACATCATTGAATATTTCGTAGGCCCAGTTGAACGAGTTTGGGGACGCGGAATTATCGCTGAACCAATTCGTTACACAAAAGATGGAGATGAGTCGATCATCCCAACTGGTGAAGATGCATTGTTTGCCAGCATGCGCACTGCAGATGGAATCGATGTTCAGTACACATATCTTCCATCTGGTCCGGGAATAAGTCACAGACAAAGAAGTTTGCATGGCACAAAGGGTTCAATGTTGGTTCCGGGAGATCGCTCAGATGGAGATGTTGTTGTGCAACTCGGAGAGCGCAAACTTATGGGCGCTGAGTTAATTGCGGAGATTGCTAAAACAGGAACACATTTAAATATAAATGATGTTACGAAAGCAGTCTTAGGCCCTGATGGAACTGGTGGTAAAGGCGCACCATGGGCAGCTGTCGATTCTGGTTATTTAGCAGTCGAAATTGATGACTTCATAGACGCGGTATTAAACAAGCGCGCTCCAGAAGTGGATGGCATGGGTGGTTTACGGGCGCTTGCGGTGGTTTATGCAATTCTTGAATCAGGGGTAGCTGGCCGTGAAGTTTCAGTTGATGAAGTATTGACTGGCAAAATACACGCATATCAGGATGAGATCGATCAATCTTTAGAGAGGCGCTAATCATGAGCGAAGAATTAAAGTTTCATCAAGTCGCCTATGTTGTTAAAGATTTAGACAAGGCCGTTAAACATTGGGCAGATAATTTAGGAATTGGTCCTTGGACTGTTTACACACTCAAGTCACCTGGATTAAAAAATTGTGTTTACAAAGGGCAAGCAACAGATTTTGGAATTCGTCACGCAATGGCATTTTCTGGAAACCTACAGTTCGAACTTGTCGAGCCACTTCATGGCCCAAGTATTTTTCGTGACCAATTAGATTCAACTGGTGAAGGCATGAATCACGTAGGTTGCATTGTGCAAGACCATCCTGCAGCAGTTGCAGATTTCATTGCTCGTGGATTTACACCGCTACAAAGCGCTGCAGGTTTTGGCGCTGAAGGAGATGGTGCATTTGCTTATTTCCAACCACCAGATGGAATTAGTGCAATCGTTGAATTAATTTCTCCACCAAAAGTTCGAATCCAACCTGATTACATCTATCCAGCACCGGAAGGCAAATAATGAAATCTGCTGCACGTATCGCCAAAGTTGAAGTTTTCGCTGCAGGCATGTCCTGCTTTGTGCGCCTTACAACTGAAGATGGAATTCAAGGTGTAGGCGAGTCAACCGCATTTGCATACCCGAACGCAGTCGCCGAAGTTATTCGCAACTTCGAACCATTTTTGATTGGTGCAGATGCTCACGATGTTGAGCAGAATTGGCTAAAGATGTATCGCGCGCTTGGTTGGCGTGGATTGATGCTCGGTGGCGCAATCAGCGCAATTGATCAAGCGATGTGGGATATCCGGGCAAGAGTATTTGAAACACCAGTTTGGCATTTACTTGGTGGACGAAGCCGTAAAGCAGTTCGTGGTATGAAAGTTGTTTGGGGAGTTACCAAAGAAGAGCTCATTAACGATTCTCTTAAAGCCCAAAAAGAGGGTTACACCGCAATTAAAATTATTTTGCATCAACATGATCACCACTTGATGCGTCATGCAGAGAAAATTGCTGACTTAGTAGATCGTATGGCCTCACTTCGCGATGCAGTCGGAAATACTCTGGATATCGGCGTAGAACTTCACCGAAACATGCAACCAGGAAACTCAATTGCACTAATTGAAGAGTTGATGCAATTCCGTCCACTCTTTGTTGAAGATCCAATTCCACCAGATAGCGTGCTTTCATTTGCTGAAGTATCTGCAAAGGTAAACACTCCGATGGCTGCCGGAGAGCGCAATACCTCTATATATGAGTTCCGTGAGTACATCGAACATGCCGGCCTTTCATTTGTACGTCCTGATATCGGAATCGCAGGTGGCTTTACTCATGTTCGTAAAATCTGTGCGATGGCCGAAGCTCACCATCAAGGAATTTTGCCGCATGCAGTTCCATCAGGTGCGATTGCAACCATGGCACATATCCATTTAGGTATGACTGTTCCTAATTGGGAAGCCCAAGAACATGTTGATCAAAATGTTGATCCAGTGCAACAGATGGTAAAGCGAATTCCACTTGTAAAGGATGGTTGGTTGTATCCATTTGATGAGCCAGGTCTTGGCATGGAGATCAATGACGCATTCTTCGCAACAAATCCTCCAGTGACGATGCACAAAATAAATCCAGACCTTCGCGAAGATGGATCGGTGGCACTTCGATGAGCAAGCCTAAAATTGGAATCGCATGTTCCGCGCAAACTCGCGAACTCTATTTAGAAAAACGTGATTTAGAACGCTTAAGTAAAATAGCTGATGTTGTAATTGAAGAGTATGACGTCCCATCTGATTGGGTAAACATTCCAGTGGACCCAGAAGTAGAAGCACGTTTTGCCAAATTCGCAGTAGATCTAGATGTATTGATTGTCTGCCATGGTGGACCAAGAATTACAAAACCAATTTTTGATGCTGGTAAGAAATTAAAAGTTGTTGGCGAACTCGAAGGTGATCGTTTTGCCGGTCGTATCGATGTAATTGCTGCTAAAGAGGCCGGCGTCATGGTGGTGGATACAACTCACTCATCATCGTGGCCAGTTTCTGAATGGGCACTTGCACTTGCATTAATTGGTTTACGTGAACATGCAAGGTTCCGCGACATTATCGCTGGAAAGAAAATGAGTCATGATGATTACCGAACCAAGCCACCAGCCCGTGAATTAACTGGCAAAAGTGTTGGAATTATTGGCTTCGGTCATATCGCTTGGCGCTTACGCGAATTCTTAACTCCATTTCGCAACGAAATCTTTGCTTATGATCCATTTGCACCTCGTGAATTAGCTGATGCTCTCGATATCAACTTCGCATCACTTAAAAAAGTAATGGATTGCGATGTAGTTATCTGTCTTGCACCAGATACCGCTAAGACGCGCAACATGATCGCTGAAAAAGAGTTAGCGATGCTTAAGCCGGGAGCCGTATTTGTAAACGTTTCTCGTGGAGGATGTGTAGATGTTCCAGCATTAATTGCTAAAGCAGCGAAGGAAGATGCTTGGTTCTGTTTAGATGCACATAACCCAGAGCCAATTGCAGTTGATTCTCCTTTGCGTGGAATGCGTAACGTCTTTCTCTCACCTCACATCGGTGGCATGACAGTCGAAGCCCAACCTCGATTTTTCACCTTAATGGTTGAAGAGTTAGAGCGATGGGTTGATGGCGCAGAGCCACGTGCACAAATTACCGATCGTGTCGTTGCTGGAAGATCTGGAAAATAAGATGATTGCAGATAGCCATTGCCATGCGTGGCGCAGATGGCCATATGACAAATCAGTTCCGGATCCAGACCATCGTGGATCACTTGAAGCATTGCTATATGAGATGGATACCCATGGCGTGACTCGGGCATCTGTTGTCTGTGCGCGCATTGGTGACGGTGAAGGTGGCGACGGATTTGGCAATGAAGATAACAATGATTATGTATCGTCATTTGCTAAAAAATTCCCAGATCGAATTTCAGCTTGGGTGGATGTTGATTGTGTTTGGCGCAAAGATCACCACAAACCAGGTGCCGTAGCTCGCTTACGAGAAGAGCTATCTCGCAACAACGCTAAAGGTTTCACTCATTATGTAACTGCAGAAAATGATGGTTGGTTCCATACGAACGAAGGACAAGAATTTTTTGCAACCGCAGCAGAGCTAAAAGTGGTTGCTTCAATGGCCATCTCACCTGCCTGGTTTCCAGATTTACGGGAAATTGCTAAAGCCAATCCAACGTTGCCATTCTTAGTTCACCATATGTCAATGCCGGGAAATAGCAGTTCGGGATATGCCAAGAATGACATTGCTGAGTTAGTTAAGAGTGCAGAGGTTCCAAATATCGGAATTAAAATTTCAGGGTTTAACTACAACTCAATTGAAAAGTATGATTTTCCTTATAAGCAATCTCAAGAACTTTTCAAAACAATCTACGATGCTTATGGTGCAGATCGACTTTACTGGGCATCAGATTTCCCCGCTTCACGGGATATGTTGACCTATACCCAAGCAATCGAAGTGGTGCGAACACATTGTGATTATCTTCCAAAAGCAGATTTGGATAAGATTATGGGAGATAACTTAAATAATTTATTGAATAATCCAGTTTTTTCCAAGTAATAACTAAACCAAACTAGAAAGGCAAAAAATATGGCCGCTGTACTGATCGCTCGTTACTACGTAAATCCTGGAAACTCTGCTGCAGTTAAGGAAGCACTGCAAAAGATGGCAGTTCGCGTTAAAGCAGATGAGCCAGCATGTTTGGTTTATAACGCCAATATTGATCCAGAGAATGAAAATCTTTACTGCCTATATGAGGTCTATCGCGATGCAGCAGCAATTGCAGCCCACCGCGAAACTCCTCACTTCAAAGAGATCATCGAAGGAATAATTGTTCCTTTGCTTGAAAAGCGCGAGCGTGAAATTTACGAGCAGGTAATTGGCTAATGAAATTACTCTCCTTTGCAACAGTTACTTCAGTAGGCCGAACCCGGCATCTTGGCGCGCTTGTTTCAGGTGACGCCGATTCGGGAGAGATTATTGATTTAACTGCAGCATCGAGAGCATTACTTGCTTCAGAAGGTTTGGATGAGATCGGTGCAGAGCGAATTACAAATGCGCTCTGCCCAGCCTCAACTTTAGGATTTGTTCAAGGTGGAGATAGAGCCCGTGATTTAGCTGAAAAAGCAGTTGCTGCAGTTTTGAAAAATGGTTGGGAGAGTGCGCCTAATCTTGCCCAAATTAGATACAAGGCTGCCGATGTCGCTCATCTTCCAGCAATAACCGCTCCGCCACTATTGCGAGATTTTATGTCTTTTGAAAAACACCTATTAAATGTCTTTCCTAAATTAAATCGAGAGATTCCAGCTGAGTGGTACAAACGCCCGGTGTTTTACAAAGGTAACGCAGCCAGTATTGGTGCACACAAACAAGAGATTGAATTTCCAGAGTATGCAGAAGTTTTAGATTTAGAGTTTGAATTTGCAATTGTGATTGGCAAATCAGGAATTGATATCAAAGTTGAGAATGCTCGTGATCACATCTATGGATACACGATTTACAATGATTTTTCGGCACGCGCAATTCAATCCCAAGAAATGTCGGTTGGGCTTGGACCTGCTAAAGGTAAAGATTTTGTTGCCGCGCATGTACTTGGTCCAGTTTTAGTTACAGCCGATGAAATCAAAGACCCTTATTCACTTGCTATGAAGGCGTGGATAAATGGAGTTCAGTGGACTGATGGAAATTCAAATGATATGCATTGGAAATTTGAACAGATGATCGCTTACGCATCTTGGAATGAACATTTACAAGTGGGTGAAGTTTTTGGTTCCGGAACAGTTGGAGATGGATCTGGTGCGGAACAAGACAAAGTCTTGAACCCAGGAGATGTGATCGAATTAGATATTGCTGGAATTGGAAAGTTATCAAACAAAGTAGTCAGAAATAAACCGCTTGATCTAGATATCAGTAAACATGGGGGCGCTAAATGATCTTCTCCGATCTATATATCAATGGCAAATGGGTAGAAGGGGCTGGTCGCCATCCGGTTTATGACCCAAGTGATGGTTCGGTGATTGCCGAGATTGCCATCGCTGGAGACAAAGAAGTAGATGCCGCGATGAATGCTGCCGCAGAAGCATTTCCAACTTTTGCACAAACCCCTTCGCGTCAACGTGGTGAAATGCTGCGCCGAGCTTTTGAAATCATGATTGCAGAAGCCGATGACCTAGCAAGATTGGTTTCGCGCGAAAATGGAAAAGTTTTTGCGGATGCAAAAGCTGAAGTTCTCTATGCGGCAGAATTTTTCCGTTGGTTTTCTGAAGAGGCTGTTCGCATCGAAGGAGATTTCCGCACCTCTCCAAGCGGTGACAAACGAATAATTGTTACCAACCAACCAATTGGTGTTTCATTATTAATCACTCCATGGAATTTCCCAGCAGCCATGGCTACTCGCAAAATTGGTCCGGCAATTGCAGCCGGTTGCACCGTAATTGTTAAGCCTGCAACCGAAACACCACTTACCACTTTGGCTATCGCTGATATTTTGCATCGCGCAGGTGTTCCTGCAGGTGTTGTAAATGTGATCACCCCAACTCCTGCCGGTCCGGCAATTACTCGCTTACTTCAAGATCCAAGATTGAAAAACCTTTCGTTTACTGGATCTACTCAAGTTGGAAAAATTCTTTTAAAGCAAGCAGCAGATCGTGTAATACGCACCTCAATGGAGTTAGGCGGAAACGCACCATTTATTGTTTTGGATGATGCAGATATTGATGAAGCAGTAAAGGGAGCGATGATTGCCAAGTTACGTAATGGCGGAGCCGCCTGTACTGCTGCAAACCGTTTTTATGTTTCCAAAAAAGTTGCTGCACAATTCACTGAAAAGTTAACAGCAGCCATGGCAGATATTAAAATGGCATCAGGATTAACAGAAGGTGCTCAACTAGGCGCAAGCGTTTCAGTAAAAGAACGAAATAAAATTGCTGATCTAGTGGCCGCATCAATTTCACAGGGCGCTGAGTTAAAGCTTGGTGGAAAAACTCCTGATGGCGATGGCGCTTTCTATCCACCTACAGTCCTTACGGTTGCAGCAGATAATGAAATTTTGAAAGAAGAAATCTTTGGACCAGTTGCTGTAATAGTTACAGTGGATTCTGATGAGCAAGTAATTGCTTTAGCAAATGACACTGAATACGGCTTAATCAGTTACATCTACTCAGCCGATTTGGGTCGCGCCCTCAAAGTCGCCGAAGCGATGGAATCTGGAATGGTGGCCATCAACCGCGGAGTGATTTCTGACCCAGCCGCCCCATTTGGTGGATACAAGCAAAGTGGACTTGGCCGTGAAGGTGGCTTTGATGGAGTCCATGAGTTCCTAGAGAAAAAGTACATCGGCGCTGCTTTCTAGGTTCATTTTGGTAGAGCAATAGAGGCGTGTACCCTCTACCTGTTCAATTAAATAAGTAGTGAAGAAAAAAAGTATTGCCCCCCTCGCTCAGTCGGTAGAGCGTTGCCATGGTCAGGAAAAGGTCAACGGTTCGATTCCGTTGGGGGGCTCGGCGGGGTAGCTC
>SYCR01000071.1:0-4723 GCA_005786885.1 Actinomycetota bacterium
GATGCCACATGGGATTTTATTGTTGCTGTACTTAAGTAAAGATCTGCGGCTATCTGATTAGCGCTCCAGCCACGAGCCAATCGCTCAACCACTTCAAGTTCGCGAGCTGAAAGCACAGGCTTGTTCGCTTCAAAATTAATGGCACTGAGTAATTTACTTGCTGAAAATGCCAAAGGTGAGACCAGGGCGTGCCGAGCAGATTCCACGAGTTCACTTATCGGCGCGCTTTTACTGACATATCCGCTCGCTCCGGCTTTGGCAGCGGCTAACAAATAATTTGGATCATCCTCGAGTGTGAAAACGACAATTGCTGCGGTCTTAGAGATACTGCGCACCCATAAAATTAGATCCAGGCTATCCCCATCAGGTAAATGCAGATCCATGATCAGCAAATCCGGATTGCAACTAGCAATTTGCGCCCTTGCTTGAGTCCTAGATCCGGCTTGGGCAACTACTTCAATATCTGCGCCGGCCAGTGCATTAATCACGCCCTCGCGAATCACTGGATGGTCATCAACTACCAGTGCTCGTACCATTTCTAACTCAGATTAACTGAAAGCGTAAAGCGCAAACCAGAGTCAGGATTATGAATCCATTCGCAGATTGCATTTATCTGGTCACTACGTTCTTGAATCCCAACCAATCCAAAAGTATTTGGATCCTTTTCTTCTTTGTCATATTGATTTGTAATTACTTGGTCAATAATCAAAATCTCTAGTTTGTTTCCAGTAGTTTTCAGTTGCAATTGAATTTGGGTTGAATCTGCATGCTTAATCGAATTAGTTAGCACCTCTTGGATAATTCGGTATATCTGATAAGAGAGATCCTCATCAAGAGTTAGCCCTAGCGGAATAGTCGTGGAGATCTTTATCTCATGCTGCTTTTCTAAACGACCCACCAGTGATTGCAAGAGTTGACCCAAATTTTGAGAGCCGGCGTTGCGCAAGAAAAAAATTTCAGCGCGCAACTCATTTGTGAGGTTAGTTAACTGTGATCTAACTTCACGTAACTGGGCCTTTACTTCTGGACTTAATGAGGAACCGGTCAGGGTTTTATCAAGTGAGTAGCCGAGCGCGACTAACTCCTGCGCAATTCCATCATGTAGGTCACGGGCGATGCGAATCCGCTCGGACCGTTCAGTTGTAGAGGCTCTCAATTTCGTTCGCGAACTCTTTTTGCACTACGTGTCGTTTGATTGACATCTTGGCAGTTAATTGACCACCAGCGATAGAGAAATCAACAGGCAGAATTTTAAACTTACGAATCGATTCAGCTTTACTGACAGATTTATTAGCTTCATCAACTGCTGTTTGAATTACAGCAATTAGCGCTGAGTCATTCGCAAGGTCAGCCACCTTAGCGCCACCTTTATTGTTTGCTGCGGCCCAACCTTTTATCGCATCTGCATCTACAGTAACTAAGGCAGCGATATAAGGCTTGTTATCTCCGACAACTACACATTGGCTAACTAATGGATGAGCACGTAGGCGATCTTCAAGTGGGGCTGGTGCAACATTTTTTCCACCAGAGGTAACAATTAATTCCTTCTTTCGGCCAACGATGTATAGGAAGCCATTGTCATCTAACTTGCCAAGATCACCTGATCTGAAAAATCCATCTTCAGTAAAGACCTCTTTATTTGCAGCATCATTTTGCCAATATCCGCGCATCACGATTGGGCCTTTTAGTAAGACTTCTCCATCCTCGGCAATTTTCACGGTAGTGCCTGGCAATGGTCGACCTACTGAGCCGACTTTGGAGGATTGAGTTAAATTCAATGTTGCACCAGCAGTGGTTTCAGTTAATCCATAACCTTCAAGAACTCGAACGCCGGCACCACGATAAAAATGTCCCAAGCGTTCACCAAGTGGTGCGCCACCTGAAATCGCAGCATCAACATTGCCACCCATGACAGCGCGCAACTTTGCGAAGACTAAGTGATCAAACAAACCGTGCTTGATTCGCAAAGCAGGGGAGATATGCCCATCTTCCATCGCTTTGCTATAAGCAATGGCAATTGAAGCGGCTTTGCGGAATATCTTTCCTTTGCCAGCGGCTTCAGCTTTTGCTTCCGCTCCGTTGTAAATCTTCTCAAAAATTCTTGGTACTGATAAAACAAAGTTTGGCTTAAAAGATTGGAGATCAGCAGTCAATTTTGCAACTGGGTCTGAGCAATGAGCAAGATGCAAACCAGCCTTTACAGCGCCAACCTCAATCATTCGACCAAAGACGTGCGCTAGAGGTAAGAACAAGAGAGTTGAACCATCTTTGCGTAAAAATAAATCAGCAGCACCTTCGACCACATTTCCACATTCAGATAAAAAGTTTCCGTGAGTTAGGATTACGCCTTTTGGTTTTCCGGTGGTACCTGATGTGTAAATCAAGGTTGCTAAATCATCAGGTGTTAAAGCTTTACGTCTGGCTTCTACTTGGTCATCAGCAATTGCAGCTCCTGCAGCAGTAAGAGTTGCGATCGCACCTTCGGTTATAGTCCAAATATTTTTTAACTCTTTTGTTCGCACTGTTTCAACTAGTGCCGCATGAGTTGGGGTCTCAACAACAATTGCGACTGCGCCAGAATCCTCAAGAATCCATTGGATTTGTTCGGCAGATGAAGTTTCATAAACTGGAACGACAACACCGCCAGCAAACCAAATTCCAAAATCTAAAATTGTCCATTCGTAGCGTGTGCGTGCCAAAATTCCCACGCGATCACCCGGATTGATTCCCAAAGCGATTAAACCTTTGGCGACTTGGCGAACTTCGGCCGCAAAAGTGCGTGCGCTAACTTCTTGCCACCCTTCACCGAGTGGGCGGGAGAGCATTACGCGCTCTGGTTCGAAAAGTGCACGGTCAGCGACGAGGTCAGTTAAGTTGCCACTTGTAGGGGCAGGAACTAAAGCCGGGACGTGAATCTGATTCATGGAAAACGCGCTCCTATATTCGGTGTGCCAGAGTTGGTTACAGGTCACACGCTAGCGCAGGAGTTATGGCCGTGAGAAGGGTATCTTTGCCCTATGAGCCAAACCCAAGCCTCCGCCACGATTGAAGCCCCTCTCGCCGATGTAAATACGGTGATCAGTGACTTGCCGAATTATCCCAGCTGGTCCTCAGCAATAACTGCCGTAAAGGTGATTGAAAGTGATGCGCAGGGCCGGGCGACCAAAGTCGAGTTGAAAGTCAACTCAGGTCCTTTGCGAGACACAGTTGTTTTAGATTATGAGTGGAGTGCGGCTCCTGCACAGATCTCCTTTTCTTTGAGTGATGCTGATTTGTTAACAGCGATGGATGGTTTTTATAAATTAGAAGCCGATGGCGATGAAACTCTGCTGACTTATGCACTAACTGTTGAATTAAATATGCCGGTGCCAGCGATGATGCGTCAAAAAGCCGAAAAATCATTTATTGATCAAGTATTGAAGGAACTGAAAGCACATATAGAGGGCTAATGACACTTGCTATTGGCATTGATGTCGGCGGTACTAAATTACTGGGTGGAATTGTTAATGAAGATGGAAAAATTCTTGCCCGGATTCGCAAAGACACTCCAAAAGAAGGTGGAGTTGCATTAACTGATCGCGTTGCAGATTTAGTTAGAGAGTTAATGGCCCAATCGCCATCACCGATTACCAAAGTTGGTTTATCTGCTGCTGGGTTTGTTTCTGCAGATCGTCAAACCATGTTGGCTCCACCAAATATTGCTGGATGGACTGGCGTTAATTTAGGCAAAGAGTTAAAAGAGCGCCTTGGGCTTGATGTAGTTGTTGAAAATGATGCAAACGCAGCCGCATGGGGTGAGTACAAATTTGGTTCTGGAAAAGGATCGACACATGCAATCCTCTTAATTCTTGGAACTGGACTTGGTGGCGGAATTATTTTGAGTGGCGAGTTATATCGCGGTGCTTATGGAACCGCTGGAGAACTTGGTCATATGCGACTGGTTATAGACGGACAAATTTGCGGTTGTGGTGCACGTGGATGTTTTGAACAGTACGCGGCAGGTCCGGCACTTTTGCGTCATGCACGTGAAGGAATTTCAGCTGCGCCTGAGCGCGCATTTGATTTGTTAAAGCGTGGCGATGGAACTCCTGCTGGTTTAACTGGTGCGCATTTAACAGCGGCCGCAAAAGATGGAGACCGTTTGGCACTTTCGGCATTCACCATCACTGGTGAATGGTTGGGTCTTGGTATTGCATCAATAGTTGTTGCTTTTGATCCTGATCTAATAATTATTAGTGGGGGATTGGTTGAAGCCGGGGATTTCTTACTTGAACCAGCCAGGGGCGCACTTGAGCGTGCCGCTTCCTTTTCCGGTCACCCATTGCCGAAAATTGTGCCTGCTCAATTGGGTAATGACGCAGGATTGGTGGGTGTGGCTGATCTGGCTCGCCAGTAACCTGTACCCATGGCATACCGCTTGTTAAAGGCAATTCTCATGCCCTTATTGACTTTGCTCTTTCGTCCCAAAGTCAGCGGATTAGGCCATGTGCCTCATAACGGACCACTAATTATTGCCTCAAACCATTTATCTTTCAGCGATTCAATTTTTATGCCACTTGTTGTTTCGCGCAAAGTAACTTTTCTTGCAAAGCAGGAGTACTTCACTGCACCAGGGTTAAAAGGTTTCTTGAAGAAGATAACTTTCCACGCTTTAGGACAAGTCCCGGTTGATCGATCTGGGGGACGTGCTAGTGAAGCAGCCGTAACAACTGGAATTCGTTTA
>SYCR01000072.1:0-9833 GCA_005786885.1 Actinomycetota bacterium
GTGATGGGTGACTCGACCGCTATCAACTTGTTCAATTCCAGACATTAATCGCATCAGAGTGCTCTTGCCGCCGCCATTTCGTCCCACTATCCCGATACGGTCGCCTGTTGAAACACCAAGGGAAACTTGATGAATGACATCCCCTTTGCCGTAAGACTTCGAAATGTTTTCAACATTAAGCAGATTACTCACAGGGATATTGTGCTTGGTAATACTAAATAATCTCTAATTAAACCCGAAAACTGCCCAAAAATACTTCTACAAAGCCTCAGTAAGTACTTGTTGGGCTTGCTCCAATATTTCATTACGATACTCAACTAGTAGCGATAGGTGACCGTGGCCCGGAACAAAAGTTAGATTTGCTCCTGAGATATGTTTTGCAAGCCACTGCCCATGTGCATGAGGAACCATTAAATCCTGATCACCCTGCCAAAGAAAAACTGGCTTATTAATATTCTCTAATTCAAATCCCCATTTTTCTATAAATGCCATGTCATCATCGATCCAACCGGTAAATCCATTCGCTAAAGCTCTGCAAAAATTAGTGGCTAAGGCATCGGCATAGGCGCCTTCAATAACTGCCTTGTCGGCAGCGCCAATCAACCCTCCAAGTGATTCGCGAACCTGATCACCAGTTACTGTTTGCATTGCAGGCCCATTAATGGCCATCCACTCTTCAATTTGATTATAGCCTGCAAGAGCTGCGCCAAATTCGTCATGGTTTTCTTGACCCATTCCCTCTAAAAAATCTAAATCTGGTTGCCCAAATGCTCCGACTCCAGCAAGTGAAATAGCACCGCGATTTTCAGCCAGTGCAGTATTAGCAAGCGCGTGAGGTCCTCCACCAGACCAGCCAATTGAAACAAATCGCTTAATGCCTTTGGCTTTCAGCACTTGAGAAATATCTTTATTTACGTCAGAGACAATTCTATTTTTATTTCGATCGCTTAAACCATATCCGGCTCTACTGTATGAAATTGCCCTAATACCTTTGCTCTCACAAAGATCCACCCAAGTACTCCAAGTTGTAACGTCTCCTGGTGTTCCGTGGTGAAAAATTATGGCGTCAGTAGAAGATACATAATTATCTAGGAGTTCAAGTTTTCTACTATCGGATAATTCAAAGTTTTCAATATCAGCCATACTCAAATGCTAGCCAAATCAATCTCCAACAACCATGGGTTTGGCACCAGTGCATTCAATTAATTCTGCAAAAGTTGTGGAGTAAACCGCATGCGGATGCCCAGCAGCAGCCCAGACAACTTCATAATCATTGAGCGCTTCATCAATAAGAATCACAGCCGGCTGATTAATCCAGCCAACCGGAGAAACACCTCCAATAGCAAAGCCACTGCTATCGCGAACAAAATCTGCATCCGCACGGTGCAACTTCTCAACCCCGAGTGCAGTGGCTACTAATTTGGTATCCACTCGATGTCTTCCGCTCGTGATTACCAACAAGGCGGTTTCGTTTGGCAATTTAAAAACAATTGAGGATGCCACTTGCCCAACTTCAATTCCAAGTGATTCGGCGGCTTCTGCTGCAGTTCTAGCGCTGTCCGATAAAACCACAATCTGACTTACTATTCCCGCATTTACAAGGAAGCTCTGGACTCGGATCACAGATGCGTTCTCTAAGATCTTCTCCACCACTCCAGCCTATTTGATGAAGATTTCAACTAGTAGATCAACCCCTTAATAACCTTTAAGATATGGGTGTGGAACTCCAGAAAGTCATTCTTTACTACCGTTTTACTCCCATCGCAGACCCAGAAGCCATGCGACTTTGGCAGGAAATCCTCTGTCAATCACTTGGGTTAAAAGGCCGCATTCTGATTTCTAAAGATGGAATTAATGGAACTCTCGGTGGTGATATGTCTGCGTTAAAGAAGTATGTGAAAGAAACCAAAAAGTATCCAGCCTTTAAGAAAATAGATTTTAAATGGTCAGATGGAACTGGAAATGATTTTCCTAGACTTAAAATTCGTGTGCGAGATGAGTTAGTTGCTTTTGGCTCTCCTCAAGATCTTATTGTTGATGAAAATGGAGTTGTTGGTGCAGGTAGGCACTTAAACCCTTACGAAGTTCATAAGCTCGTTGATGAGCGCGGGGGTGAAGTAGTCTTCTTCGATGGACGCAATGCATTTGAAGCAAAAATTGGAAAATTTAAGGATGCAGTGATTCCCAATACTTCGACCACTAGAGATTTTGTGGGCGAAATTCAAAGTGGTAAGTACGACCACCTAAAAGCTAAACCGGTTATTACTTACTGTACTGGCGGAATAAGATGTGAAATTCTTTCTTCAGTAATGAAAAAACATGGCTTTACTGAGGTCTACCAAATCAAAGGTGGAATTGCCCGGTACGGAAACAAGTATGGCGATGACGGGTTATGGCAAGGCTCGCTCTATACATTTGATGCAAGAATGGCGATTGATTTCACTGATAAAGCAGATGTAATTGGGCGTTGTGAAAAGTGTGAATCCCCTACAAATAAATTTCATAGTTGTTCAGAGGTAAGTTGCTATGAACTTATTTTACTTTGTGAGACTTGCGCCCTAATTCCAACAAACCTTTCATGTTTTCACGTTGTGAACAAGGGCGCTAAATCTGAATTAATCGGCTAGGAGTTCACCTAGGCCAAGAAATTAGTGAATTGCCACGGATCTTCGATGTCGTACTCACGGCCATTCCAACCTTTAAATAAATCATTTCGAGTTGAAATAGGATCCCAATCGGATTGCACTGAAACAAAATTCCAATATGGCTCCGCATATGCCAAAACCTCACGCCATGGTAGATCATCAGGAACCAAATAACCTTTATCTGGATGATGCATCGCCCAAGCAACAGCAGCAAAAACCGCAGAACCCACTTGAACAGTTGTTGCAGATTGGCCTGGAATCAATTTGCGAGCATCATGAATATTCAACAAAGAGCCGGTCCACCAAGATTTATATTGGTGGCCCATCAGCAGCACGCCTAAGCGATCTTGCCCATCGATAATCTCATCATTCATGATTCTTTGATTTGGCGTGATCTCCCATTGCATTTGCTCTAACTCGCGCATCGATGCAATTGCCGCATCGGTAGGTCGGTAGGCGTAGTGAACAGTTGGGCGGTAAACCACTTGGCCGTTTTCCCAAACTGTTAAGTGGTCTGAAATTGTAAATGCCTCGCCATGCCGAACAACCATCCCGGTGTTCTCTTGATTTGGAACCCAAGATCTCACCCATGTAGTTGCTCCAGGCTGGGCTATTCCAATCTGGTTTTGAGGACCGCCTTCGTGTGTAAATGCATTTGAAGGCATTTTCTTCTCATGTGTTCCCCAACCCATCTCAGCCGGTGCAATACCTTCTTCATAAAAACCTTCAACGCTCCAAGTATTAACAAACTCGTTAAGTAATTTAGGTTTATCTGAAATTTGAGTATCAAGTTCAGCGATATGAATCACTTTAACGCCAAGAGTTTGTGCCAGCCTTGGATAATCTTCTGCAGCAAGAGCGGCAGCAACACCTGGCAAGTCAGCTTTTTCACTGATTGATTTCTCAGCGATCTCAACTAATGCTTTTTTAGTTAAATGTGAAACCAATCCTGGGTTAGCTCCATGCTCAACTATTGCTGTCGGTCCTTCGCCTTTCCACGTATCAGTTAATTTACGTAATTTCATGTGGCGGTAGTAAAGGGTACGTTCCTGAGGAGTGCGTGCAGATGGATTCGAATTTGGATCCCAGAGCTCTAATGAAGTATTCAAATAGATCACATTATTATCGTGTGCCCAAGCTATAATGTCATTTGCATCAATATTCCAAGCAAGATCTAATAAAAAATCTCTTGGAGATAGATATTTGGCGAGAAAATCTGACATATTTTCTTTAGTTAATTCATCATTTATGTATTTGGCGCCTTTTTCAATTGAATCAAGGAAGCGCTCCTTGGTATCTCTCATATCAACAATTGTGATCTGGTTAGCTTCGACTTCATGTTCAATTAAGAGTGGTACTACAGTTTGTGCGACTGAGCCGCCACCTAGGACTAGAACTCTATTTCGAAATTTATCTGCCAATTAATTACCTACTCTCCGTACTTTTATTATGAATTGCGAAGAATACACTAGAATTTTTTGCTAGACCTCAAATGCATCGGTAAGGGTGACCGTACTAAGTCCACGACTATTTACGATATTCAGTAATCGATCAAAATGATTTGGAGCAACCATATTATTTGCATGGCCCAGGACGATGCCGCGATCTCGAATCCCCTGCTTTGCCAATTTCATGAATTTAGGTGATCCTACTTTTCCTGAATCAGCCAAAGTTCCTGACCACAACATTGGCTTTGTGTAACCGATCTCAGCAGCAGCATCGATTACTTGAGCATTTATTCCACCATATGGAGGCCGGTAGTAAGGTTTTGCGTCAATTCCAAAACGTCTTTCCATGAAATTATGACAATCCATTAACTCTTTCTGCACTTGTTTGGCAGTGAGTTTTGTAAGCAATGGATGGTGCATAGTGTGGTTTGCTAATTGAATCTGTCCACTTTCCACAAAAGGCTTAAGTAATTTTGCATTTGTCTGCCATGGTGCAACCGCACCGTAAACAAAGAAAGTCAATCGAAGGTCATTTTCAGCAATAAAATTAATGTAACTCTTCACGGCATCATGGCTGCAACCATCATCAACAGTCCAGGCAAAGCGCGCTGTGTCACTTTCAGGCAATCTGATAATTGAATCAACTGATGCGGCATTAGCTGTCTCAAGAAAAGATAGCGGGAGTGAACTCGTTGCCACGGTAGCAATTGATGCGCCCATCACTTTTAAGAAATCCCTACGCTCCAAGGCACTCTCCAATGTTTGATGGGGTGATGCGAAATCTATCTGAAGGCATATTAAATTGATGTGAAGGGGCCAAAAGTGGACAAGGAAGTGTTTCGGATTTTTCGCCTGCTGGGCCCACTCAGCCTACAATTCCGCTATGACTAGCAAGGATGGGAGCCGAGAGTCGTACTTTCCGGCAATTGAAAAAAAGTATGGGGAGCCGATCTCATATTGGCACAAGATCATGGCCGAACTGGTCGACCAAAAATACCCCGAACAGATCGCGCACCTTCGCGAGAATTATGGGTTCACCCAAACTCACGCAAACGCTCTGGTGATGTATTCGCGTGGTTCCAACTCATCTAAACGATTTGCCACTCCGGCCAAATATTTCCAAAGTTTAGAACCAGTCCAGGCTAAGACGATCAAAGCGATGTTTTCTGCAATAACAAAGAAGTATCCTGAACTTAAATTAGTTATAGCCTGGAACCAACCAATGCTGACATTTGGAAAGCATTATGTCTTTGGAGTTTCAGCGGCAAAAAAACACATTTCATTTGCGCCTTGGAGTACGGATGTAATTGAAAAATTCATTGCAAAATTGAAGGATTACGATGTAAAGAAAAAGACTATTAGTGTCCCTAATGATTGGAAAGTAGACGAGAAACTCTTGCAGGCAATGGTTAAAGCGAGACTTCTTGAAATAGATTGATGAAAATTGCTAATAAACTAAATTATTATTTTTTCTGGACTTCCGGCTTTATAACCAAGTCCAATCAAAATTACCCCTATGCCGATACTGAAAAGTAGCGCCGTGTCCCAATTATTAGAGATGTCAAAAATTAGAGCAACAATTCCAGGTGAAAAAGCAGCCATTGAATATCCAACTGCCTGTGTCATTATTGATAGAGAGCGGGTCTCCCCTGCTTCAACACTTCGAGTCACTGTCAATACCAAACAAAGTGGAAATATAAATGCAAACCCAAAATTTGAGATGAATAACCAGAAAATCAAATGCCAGCCACTATCAATAGTAAATGCCACCATTGAAATTGTCAGCGTTAACGCAAGCAACGAAAGTAGGAGCCTGAAGTCTTTTAATTTTGATGCGAAGTATGGAGCTGCAATTCCAAAAGCAGAACCGGCAAATCCCGTAATTGAAAGCCATAAACCAGCATCAGTAAGTGAAAATCCTTTAGAAACTAAAATTGTAGGCATCCAGGTGACCACTCCATAGCCCATCATCGCTTGGAAGCCGAAGAAAAGTGCAATGCTCCATGCTCCCGGCTTCCGGAGAAATTGTTTGTGAAATTTTGCAGGTTCAGGAATGTGAATCTGAGTTGGCATCTTGGCATTGCGCAAAAACCACCAAGCCGATGAAAAGATTCCAATCACAATCCACGGGACCATTGAAAGTCGCCAACCCAATGAAGTTGCAGTCGCTAGCGGTACTGTCACCGCAATTGCAATATTTGCAAAACCACCCATTAACGTTATGTAGATCCCGGTAATTAGCCCCGAATGTCCCGAGACATTTTCCTTGACCCAAACTGGAAGTGAAAAGTTTAAGATGGCGATCGTTATGCCGATAGTTAAGGAAGAGAAATAGAGAAGTGGCACATGGCCCACAGCCCGGATAATCATCGCTGCAGTTAGAACCAATAATGAAGTTCCGATTACTTGGTTGGTGCTCCCGATTCTCGCGACAAGAGGCATCAAGAAGGCGCTTCCAGCAAAGCAGACAATCGAAAGTGAGGTAAGAAAAGAAAGCGCAAAAGAACTCAGTTGATAATCTTCTTTCAGAATTGGTATCAACGGGCTCATAATTGCCAAGCCGGTCCGCATATTTATGGCAGCAATAAAGATGGGCAAACTCTTACTTATTGCTTCGCGGTTATTCACAGCCTTTACTTTTTAAACCAGGCGGAGGCTGACGAAGCAAGAAATCTCTGGCGGCAGTTAGGCCAGGGATAAATCTTCACTTCCTGATCTTATGGGAATTTGTATTACAAATCTAGAGCTAAATCAGATCAGCGTTCATAACTTTCGTCCAGGCAGCAATAAAGTCGGTTATAAACTTCTCTTTGCAGTCATCCTGAGCGTAAACCTCAACATAAGCACGCAGGATTGAATTAGATCCGAATACCAGATCAACTCGTGTTGCAGAGTAAGTGACTTCTCCGGTTTCGCGGTTGCGAAGCTTGTACAAATTATCTCCTGCTGGTTCCCACACATATTTCATATCTGTAAGAGTTGTGAAGAAATCAGTTGTCAAAACACCAACTCGATTTGTAAAAACACCATGCTTACTTCCACCGTAATTAGTTCCCAGTACTCGCATTCCACCGATAAGTACTGTCATTTCATGCGCAGTAAGTCCCATTAGTTGGGAGCGATCAAGCATTAACTCTTCAGGACTCACGGTGTAATTCTTCTTTAGCCAGTTGCGGAAACCGTCATGAATTGGCTCAAGCGGGGCAAAAGAATCTGCGTCAGTTTGTTCTGCGCTCGCATCACCACGACCTTGCTTAAATGGAACTTCAATATCAAAGCCAGCGGCTTTAGCTGCTAGCTCAACTCCAATATTTCCAGCTAGCACAATCACATCTGCCAGGCTTGCACCACTTGCTTTTGCAATTGGCTCTAAGACTGCAAGAACTCGATTTAATCTTTCTGGTTCATTGCCTTCCCAATTTTTCTGAGGCTCTAAGCGAATACGTGCCCCATTTGCTCCACCACGCAAATCAGAACCGCGGAATGTCCTGGCACTATCCCATGCAGTGGAAACCAGATCCGAAACTGAAAGATTTATTGCGGCAATCTTGCTCTTTACTTCTGAAACTTTGTAATTAGTGTTGCCTGCTGGAATGGGATCTTGCCAAATCAAATCTTCGGCAGGAACATCTGGACCGAAGTAGCGAGATTTAGGACCCAAATCGCGATGAGTTAATTTGAACCAAGCGCGTGCAAATACTTCGTCAAAATATGCAGGATTTTTGTAGAACTTCTCAGAAATCTCGCGATAAATTGGATCCTTAATCATCGCCATATCAGCATCAGTCATGATTGGGTTGTATCTGATTGAGGAATTCTCCACATCTACTGGCTTATCTTCTTCTTTAATATTAATTGGCTCCCATTGCTGTGCACCTGCAGGAGACTTCTTTAACTCCCAGTCATATGTGAAAAGCAAATAGAAGTATCCGTTATCCCACTTAGTTGGATTTGTTGTCCATGCACCTTCAATTCCGCTTGAAACGGTATCGCGACCGATGCTTCGAGTTTCGTGATTCATCCAACCAAAACCTTGCTCTGAAATGTCCGCACCTTCTGGGGCTGGTCCAAGTCGAGATGCGTTTCCATTTCCATGTGCCTTACCAACAGTGTGTCCACCAGCGGTGAGTGCAACAGTCTCTTCATCATTCATGGCCATACGTGCAAAAGTTTCTCGAACTTGAGCTGCGGTCTTAAGTGGATCAGAAACACCATTTACGCCTTCAGGGTTAACGTAAATCAAACCCATATGAGTTGCAGCAAGTGGATTCTCCAATGTAGATGGATCATCCAAATTCTCATATCTCAAGTTACTTGGGGCAAGAAATTCTTTTTCAGATCCCCAATAAATATCAAGCTCTGGGTGCCAAATATCTGCACGACCAAAACCAAAACCAAATGTCTTCAATCCCATTGATTCGTAAGCAATGGTTCCGGCAAGTACTAATAAGTCTGCCCAACTGACTTTGTTTCCATATTTCTTTTTAATTGGCCATAAAAGGCGGCGGGCTTTATCAAGGTTTACATTGTCTGGCCATGAATTAAGTGGTGCAAATCTTTGATTTCCCGTTCCCCCACCGCCTCGACCATCGGCTACGCGGTAAGAGCCTGCGGCATGCCATGACATACGAATCATCAATCCACCGTAATGACCCCAATCGGCAGGCCACCAACTTTGAGTATCTGTCATCAACGCATGTAAATCTTTTTTTAGCGCTGGAATATCAAGCTTTTTGAGTTCTTGATGATAATTAAAATCTTTACCTAGCGGATTTGTTTTGGAATCATGCTGATGCAAAATATCGAAATTTAGAGCCTTAGGCCACCAATCCATATTGGAATTTTCTACAGTAGTAATTGCACCATGGACGATTGGACATTTTGCAGAATCTGACATTTTCATTCCCTAAATTCGGCGACAGCAACATAGATATTCTATGCATATCGGAGAAAGTTTCCATTTGAAATACTGGTTTCAACCCTTACAGGTGCGTATTTAAGCCTAGGAAAAATGGCTTTTCTTGAAGATTTTGCCCTTTGAATCGTAGGTAACCCAAGTTCCAATCTGTTCACCACTCTTGAAGGAGCAAGATCGCATGAGCACGCCAGTTTTTCGAAACCATTTCCAATCTCCATGGAGCTCTCCGGCCTTGTATTTACCTTTTGCTTTTAAGGTTCCATCGGCGTAAAAAAGTAGAAAATCCCCATTCTTTTTCGGATAAGTGGCATTTATCTGAATAATTCTCTCTTTGAGTATCTTGTTAAGTAATGGCACTGGAAATTTTTTATCTACATCAAAGTAAATCGAACCTTTGGTCTGTTCGTAATTTGCCAATTCATTTTTAAGACGAGCATTAAACGATCCGCTATAAGGAAAAATGCTGTTATGGTTTTTGAAGCCGTCAAAGCCAATAACGGGAACACCCTCAATTAAAAAAGTTGGAATTCCGTACTTATTTCTCAGTTGCTAGTTCTGCATGTCCTTGCAAGGCTTGTTTTTCGTCTGCCAGGGATAGCGGTCGCAGTCTCATTGAACTATTAAATCACTTAAGAAATAATCAAGCGTCTTCCTACAAACGCTAGTTAACTGATCCGCTTAAGTATCGCATTCATCTGATCAATCTGGACGGATTGATCTTTGATTACATTCTCGCCAAACGCCTTAATCTCAGGGTTGCTCGCATCCGCAATCATCGAGCTCATGTCAATGGCTCCATCGTGGTGTTCAATCATGCCTTTA
>SYCR01000073.1:0-3295 GCA_005786885.1 Actinomycetota bacterium
TTAAAGTTTGTACTAATGATTGCTTTAGGGCGCTCTCTGAAATATCAGGTGCATACACATCAGGTAGTACCAACCAACGCATAACTGCAGAATTTGCAAAGGTGCGAGTTCTTGCAGATCGAACATTTAATCTGCTGATCGTTAAGAATCCAGCGACAATAGATAACAACCCTGGTCGATCTGGCGCAATAATTAATAATTCGGTGATTTCATCACGCTCGATAAGTGAAAGATGTATCTCGCCCGACTTTGCCAAATCTTTTTCACTCTCAGAAAACTCTGGCTGTGGCGGAAGTTCAACTCCTGAGATTTGTTTTTTTACCCGATTCACCAGATCTGCAACTAATGATGCTTTCCAATTGCTCCAAGCGGTATTTCCAGTTGCTTGACCATCAGAAATACTTAGTGCGTGTAAGAGTTCAATGGTTAGTGGATCACTTATCAATTCACAGACTGAGTTGATCGTTGTTGGGTCATCTAAATCCCGACGGGTAGCTACTGTTGAAAGCAACAAATGATGCATGACCAAAGTTTCAACAACAGATACGTCATTTTCTGGAAATCCCATGCGCTGCAAAATTGGTTTGATTATTTTTGCGCCGATAATGCTGTGATCTCCTGGCAAACCTTTTCCCATGTCATGCAACAGCGCTGAAACTAATAACAAATCTGGGCGATGCACTTGCCTGGTCAAAAGACTTGCATGTAATGCAGTTTCAACCATATGTCGATCTACTGTATGTCTATGCAGAGCATTCCGTTGCGGTAACGATCTGATCCGATTCCACTCCGGGATTAAAATCTGCGTGAGTTCTGCTTGATCTAGCGCTTCCCAAACTTGCGCCATCGCGTTTCCCGCTCCAAGAAGAGCAACAAAATCCTCACGGGCTTCTCGTGGCCATGGCTCTGGGAAAGAGTTCAACTTTTCTTTAGCCAATTTACAACTATCAATTGAAAGTGGGATTCCTCTTTGGGCAGCGGATGATGCTGCGCGAAGGAGAATTAGTGGATCTAATTCTAAGTCGCCGGTAATAACTACTTCGCCTCTATAAATCCCAACGCCTTTTGCGATCTCTGTTACTTTTTCATCGTTAGATCCCCTGCCTTTGAATGAAAAAAGTTTTGCCGCAGGACGATATTGATCAAAACGATGGAAAACAGTTTCGGATAGGTAATCAACAGTTCTAGCTGATTGAGCAATATTTAGCATTAATTCATCAGCATCTTTATACCCAAGCAGTTCAGCAACTTTATCTTGCTCAAAAAAACTTAATCGGTCGCTGCTCTTTCCAGTAATTGAATGCAATGCCTCTCTAGCGTTATTTAATGTTGATTCCGCTTTGGCGATTCTATCTAATTCCACAGTAACTAAATCAGTCTTTGCAATTCCACGTAAAGCAGTGATATCTCGCAAGCCACCGCGCGATTCCTTCAAATCTGGTTCTAGAAGATAAGCAAGTTCGCCCGATCTTTGCGAGCGCTCTTGCGAGTATTTTCTTAATTCATTAATCCAACGTGCGCCATTCTTTCGCCAATCCATCAAGGCAACACTTTCAACCGTATCCACTAAATCACGATTTCCTGCTACCCAGCGAATATCTAACAAGCCCAGAGCAACACGTCCATCGGTATCTGCAATTTCTTTAACTTCACTTCTGGTGCGTACAGAATGATCTACTGAATAACCACTATCCCAAAGAGGGTAAAGAATTTTCTCAACCGCTTTAGTTAAATCTGCTGCAGGAATATTTCCGTTATGCAAAAAGAGTAAATCTAAATCTGAGCCAGGTGATAACTCTCCACGGCCATATCCACCAACTGCGGCAAGTGCTAAAGAATCTCGACTTGGGACAATTGGAAGTAATAAAAGTGCGTCACTAAATAGAGAAGCCAGATGGGCATCCGCTGAATATGAGCGTCCTCTACGCTCGCGTGTGCCCATCTGGCTAGACTCTCATTAATTACTAGAGAGCGTCTACACCCTTCTCACCGGTTCGTACTCGAACTACCTGTTCTACAGGAACCGACCAAACTTTGCCGTCGCCAATCGAACCTGATGATGCGGCTTTAACGATTACATCAATGACAGCTTCGTTATCGCTACTGCTGACTAGTACTTCAAGACGGACCTTTGGTACTAACTCAACTGTGTATTCGGCACCGCGATAAACCTCAGTGTGACCACGTTGACGACCAAAACCACTGGCTTCAGAGACTGTCATCCCTTTTATGCCATGGGCTTGAAGCGCATTTTTTACATCATCTAATTTGAACGGCTTGATGATTGCAGTTATTAGATTCATATTTGCCATTAGAAGGAACCTCCTCTTGATGAGCCAATATTTCCGATTTCATATGCAGATTCAGCATGTACCGCTAGATCAATGCCAGTGATTTCCGCTTCTTGGGAAATTCGGAATCCCATAGTTACATCAATTAACTTGGCGATGATTAAGGTAACAATAAATGAGTAAGCAAGTACTGCGCCGGAAGCAATTGCTTGCTTAACTAATTGCCCACTGCCTCCTCCATAAAGAAGGCCATCTACTCCAGCTGGAGCTGCTGCTGTTGCAAATACACCAACAAGAAGTGAACCGGAAAGTCCGCCAACTAAGTGAACGCCAACAACATCTAGTGAGTCGTCATATCCGAGTTTGTACTTCAATCCAACTGCAAGGGAGCAAAGCACACTTGAAATCGCACCAACAGCGATTGCACCCAATGGATCTACTGAAGAACATGCAGGCGTGATTGCTACTAAGCCAGCTACTACACCTGATGCTGCGCCCAAACTTGTTGCATGGCCATCACGAATCTTTTCTACAGTTAGCCAAGCCAACATTGCTGCACCTGTAGCAACAAATGTATTTAGGAAAGTTATGCCTGCGACTGCATTAGATGCAACAGCAGAACCAGCGTTAAATCCAAACCATCCGAACCAAAGTAATCCAGCACCAACCATTACCAAAGTTAGATTGTGTGGTTTAAATGGTTCACGACCAAAGCCAGCACGTTTGCCAATTACAAGTACAGCGGCAAGACCTGCGATACCAGCATTGATATGAACTGCGGTTCCACCTGCGAAGTCAATTGCACCAAGCTGATTTGCAATCCATCCTCCTGGATCGTTATCTCCGCTATCAAAGTCAAATACCCAGTGCGCTACCGGGAAGTAAACCAATGTTGACCAAACAATTACGAAGACCACCCATGCGCCAAACTTTGCTCGATCGGCGATTGCACCAGAGATGAGGGCTACGGTAATAATTGCGAACATCGCTTGGAAAGCGATAAA
>SYCR01000015.1:0-17564 GCA_005786885.1 Actinomycetota bacterium
AGTCAGCTAACGGAGACAGCCGGGGCAGTCGTAAGCAAAAAAGTGCTTCTTGCCGCCCCGCGTGGATATTGCGCTGGCGTTGATAGAGCAGTTGTCACAGTAACAAAAGCGCTAGATCTATATGGCGCACCCGTGTATGTGCGAAAGCAGATTGTCCACAACATCCATGTAGTTCAGACTCTCGAAGCAAGAGGTGCGATCTTTGTCGATGAAACCGATGAAGTCCCTGAAGGCCAGACAGTAATTTTCTCAGCCCATGGTGTTTCACCTGCCGTACATGAACAAGCGGCTGAAAGATCACTAAAAACTATTGATGCAACCTGTCCGCTAGTTACCAAGGTTCATCATGAAGTGCGCAGATTTGCATCTGAGGATTATCAAATTCTGTTAATCGGTCATGCAGGGCACGAAGAAGTTGAAGGAACAGCCGGTGAGGCACCAGATAGTGTGCTTTTGATTGATGGCTTAGATGATGTTGAAAAAGTTGTTGTTAAAGATGAAAGTAAATTGATTTGGCTTTCGCAAACAACCTTAAGTGTTGATGAAACCATGCAAACTGTCGATGCACTTAAAAAACGTTTTCCATTGCTTCATGCACCACCAAGTGATGACATTTGTTATGCAACTCAAAATAGACAGTTAGCAGTAAAAGAGATAGCCAAAAAATGTGATTTATTAATTGTTGTAGGTTCAACAAATTCCTCAAACTCAGTTCGCCTGGTCGAGGTCGCTCTAGAGTCGGGATCCAAAGCTTCCTATTTAATTGATTACGCCTCGCAAGTTAAAGATGAATGGTTTGAGGGCGTAACCACTATAGGTGTAACAAGTGGTGCATCAGTGCCGGAGATTTTGGTAGAAGATTTGTTAGTAGAGTTGAAAAAACGTGGCTTTGCTGATGTCGAAGTAATTACCAAGATGGAGGAGCATCTGCTCTTTTCCTTACCTGTAGAACTCAGGAAAGATCTGCGCGCTGCCCAGGCCTAACTTCTTTTACATAATAGATAACCCAACCAATAATTGTTACTAGTACTAAATATGGTGCTAATCGGGCAAGAGAAGTTAGTAATGCAATTCCTAACTTGGTTGGGGCGATTCCTTTTCCTCCCACTGTCGCCAAAGTAAAAATTAATGTGGAAGAAAGTGTGATCGGTAACCAAACAATTGCGGTAAACAAAGTCCCTTTTCGACCAATACTCATGGCTGCGTAAAGCAGGAACCAAAGGATTAATCCAGTAAAAATTGCAGGCTCATCACCAAAGAAAATTTCTAGAGTAGAGACAAAAAAGATAAACAAGATTTGCATGGCAATGATTCCAGGGGATGTTAAACCTCGTCCCTGCACCTTGGGTAACTTCTCTAGCCCTTGTACTTTGGGTAAATTTAAATTTTTGGGAAGGTTAATTTTCATTCTGCATCACTACTTTCATTTTCGAAATCTAACTCATTCATAACGGAACTCTCGAGTGCTGCACTGCTTTTAATTTGCCTAACTTCACTATCAATATCAACAATTTCGCCAATGGATCGAGTCGATGGTGCTCCCAATTTAATCATTTTGCGAGCCGGTACCATCAAGTGATTTTCGGAGGTGGCAACCAAATCATTAAATGCCCGCTCGCTTGATTTAATACGTTCACCAAGCACCTCAATTTTTTCATGGACTTTGCCGATTCGTTTTAATAACTTTCCAGCTAGCTCGCGAATCTCTTCGGCATTTTGAGCAAGATCTTGGCGATCATATCCATAGCGAATGGTACGAAGCAGGGCCAGCATTGTTGTTGGCGTAGCAATTACTACATTTTTTGCAAATGCTTTTTGTAATAGCAACTCATCTGCTTGCAAAGCTTCAGAGAGAATTGATTCAAATGGAACAAAGAGAACCACAAAGTTTGGAGAACTTTCACCCTCTTGATATTCACGTTTTGCAAGTGCATTTATATGGCCGACCAGATCTTCAGTATGTGCTTTCATCAATCGAGCGCGTTCAACTAAATCTTCGGTTATCGAACCTTCGTAAAACCTTTCAAAGGGAAATTTTGAGTCAACAAATATTTCAGTGCCGCCCGGCATTAAAATTTTTACATCGGGTCTTGTAATCTCACCACCGGTGTTTTTGTAGGATTGGCGTTCGAAGTGAATGCCTTCCTTTAAATCAGCACCTTTTAATAACATTTCAAGTTGTGCTTCACCATATTGGCCGCGGGTTTGGGATTTACTTAAGGCACCAGCTAATTTTGCAGTTTCGCGCACCAGTGAATCATTTTGCTTACCCATATTTTCAATCTGCTCAAACATCGCACTATTTGATTTAGTTACATTTAATTGCAGATCTTGGGCTTGGGTGGAGAGCACCTGCATTTGCGCGGTGACTGCTTTCAATGACTCATCTAAACGGATTGCCCGTTCGCCTTCGCCTTGCAACTGCTTGTTTTGGGATTGCAAAAGTTCGAGCTGACCATTTAATGCGTTGGCTTCCGCCGGAGTTAGGGCGCCCGCACCGCCAGAGCCTTGTCGGCGCTGGGCCAATAAGTAGCCAAGTGCGCTGCCCAGGGCGAGCCCAATGAGAAGGACGATCAGTGATAACCAAAGCTCCATGAGCACATCGTGGCAGGAAGGGATGACAAAGCCCCGTAGGCTCTACTCCTCGTGAGCCTATCTATCGGAATCGTCGGTCTGCCAAATGTGGGTAAGTCGACCCTTTTTAATGCGCTCACCAAAAATCAGGTCCTGGCGGCGAATTACCCATTCGCCACGATTGAGCCCAATGTTGGGGTAGTTGGCGTTCCAGATGCGCGTTTGGCGCAGTTAGCCACAATCTTTAGCTCTGAGAAATTAATTCCAGCAGCTGTCTCATTTGTTGATATTGCCGGCATTGTAAAAGGTGCTTCAGAAGGTGCCGGGCTTGGCAATAAGTTTCTTGCCAATATCCGAGAAGCAGATGCAATCTGCCAAGTCGTTCGAGTTTTCAGTGATGGCGATGTTGTGCACGTAGATGGTCGCGTTGATCCAATTTCAGATATTGAAACTATTAACACCGAACTTGCGCTCGCCGATTTACAAACTCTTGAGAAAGCAATTCCAAGATTAGAAAAAGAAGTTCGACTACAAAAAGAAAAAATAGTTGAATTAGAGGAAGCAAAGAAAGCACAAGAACTTTTAGGGGCTGGAAAGTTAATATCGGCCAGCAATTTAGATCAAGAAGCATTGCGTCCATTACAGTTATTGACAGCCAAGCCATTCCTTTATGTATTTAATGTTGATGCTGCTGAACTTGGCGATGCAGAGTTAAAGAAAAAATTGCAAGCGATGATTGCACCAAGTGAAGCAATTTTCTTAGATGCAAAAACAGAAGCAGAGTTAGCAGAATTAGATGAAGCAGATGCACTAGAACTTTTACAAAGCATCGGAATGGAAGAGCCTGGTTTAGCAACTCTTGCCCGAGTTGGATTTGAGACTCTTGGATTGCAAACTTACTTAACTGCTGGACCAAAAGAAGCCAGAGCTTGGACTATTCACAAAGGAGATACGGCTCCAATTGCAGCAGGTGTGATTCATACTGACTTCCAAAAAGGCTTTATTAAGGCCGAAATTATCTCTTTTGCTGATTTAATCTCCGCAGGAACTATGGCTGAGGCACGCTCGCGCGGCAAAGTTCGGATGGAAGGTAAAGAGTATGTAATGGCCGACGGCGATGTCGTCGAGTTTAGATTTAACGTTTAACACCAATTTATATATCTAGATAGAACTAGATATATCAACCGAGAAGAGAAACGAGCAGACCTGTGAAGTTACGCGACGACTTACGTAATATCGCCATCATCGCGAACGTCGATCATGGAAAGACCACGCTCGTTGACGCGATGCTTTGGCAATCCGGCGCCTTTGCTTCATATAAGGAGCAGACCGAGGGCGATGACCGAGTCATGGACTCAATGGATTTAGAGCGCGAAAAGGGAATCACAATTCTTGCGAAAAATACTGCAATCAAACGTGGTGATCGCACAATCAACATTATCGATACTCCAGGTCACGCAGATTTTGGTGGCGAAGTAGAGCGTGGTCTTGAAATGGTTAACGGAGTTCTACTTCTTGTAGATGCATCTGAAGGCCCACTGCCACAAACTCGTTTCGTACTTCGCAAAGCACTTTCAAAAAATCTCCCAGTTATTTTGGTCATTAACAAAGTAGATCGTCCAGATGCACGTATTGCCGAAGTTGTAGATGAAACTTATGAGCTCTTCTTAGATCTTGATGCAACTGAGAAGCAGATTGATTTCCCAATTATTTATGCTTGTGCAAAAGCTGGTCGCGCTGGAACTGCACGACCTGAAAATGGCGGCATGCCAGAAAATGAAAACTTAGATGCATTGTTTGAAACAATTTACTCAGCTATTCCAGCACCAAGTTATAACGAAGGCGCTCCACTTCAAGCACAAGTTACAAACCTTGATGCATCTCCTTACTTGGGACGATTAGCGATCTGCCGTATTCACCAAGGCGAGATCAATAAAGGACAACAAGTTGCTTGGATTAAAGTTGATGGAAGTGTTGAGCGCGCAAAAGTTGTCGAGTTGCTGATGAACAATGGTTTAGATCGTGTGCCTGTTGAAAAAGCTGGTCCTGGCGACATTATTGCGGTGGCTGGTTTTGAGACTATTACGATTGGTGAATCATTAACTGATCCAGAACATCCAATTGCACTTCCATTAATTACTGTGGATGAACCAAGTATTTCGATGACCATTGGAATTAATATTTCACCACTTGCTGGACAAAGTGGAAAGAAATTAACTGCTCGTTTGGTAAAAAACAGACTTGATGCAGAGTTAATTGGAAATGTTTCGTTGCGATTGCTTCCAACAGAGCGTCCAGATGCTTGGGAAGTTCAAGGGCGAGGTGAGTTACAGCTTGCGGTATTAGTTGAAATCATGCGACGTGAAGGTTTCGAATTAACAGTTGGTAAGCCACAAGTTGTTACCAAAACAATTGATGGAAAATTGCACGAACCGATGGAGCGTTTAACAATTGATGTTCCAGAAGATTTCCTTGGAGTAATTACCCAGTTAATGGCTAGCCGAAAAGGCCGCATGGAGCAGATGACAAATCACGGAACTGGCTGGATTCGTCTTGATTTCTCAGTTCCATCACGTGGATTAATTGGTTTCCGTACTGAATTCTTAACTGAAACTCGCGGTACCGGACTTTTGCACCATGTCTTTGATGGTTATGAACCATGGCAAGGTGAAATTCGTACCCGTCCAACTGGTTCACTAGTTGCTGACCGACGCGGCATGGTTACCTCTTATGCACTTTCATCATTGCAAGAGCGCGGAACAATATTTGTTGAGCCAGGTTCTGAAGTTTATGAAGGAATGATTGTTGGAGAGAATGCACGAAATGAAGATATGGATGTCAACGCAGTTCGTGAAAAGAAATTAACAAACATGCGTGCATCTGGATCTGACGATGCAGAACGTCTAGTTCCACCTAAGCATTTAAATCTTGAGCAAGCTCTTGAATTTTGCCGTGAAGATGAGTGCGTTGAAGTTACGCCGGCAACAGTTCGAATCCGCAAAGTTATTTTTGATCAAAATGAGCGAGGCCGACTTACTGCTCGGGCGAAGAAGCGGGATTAAGGCTTAAGCACTCAATAATTTTTGAGTTAGAGGCGAATCGACGGATCGGGGCTATTCCAATAGCTCTGACCGCCGACTCACGCTTGATTTTCACAAATATCGAAGATAGTTCTGGGTAGCCGTGGTGCTAAAACGCGCCTATGGCCACCACTGTCAGGTGGCTCGGCTTGAATAAGCCAGTGGTCAATTTAAAATTAATTCGCGAACCGGGCATCAACCCGGGTCAGCGGTTGGAATTATCAGATGAGCAAAAATCTGTAGTTACTCATCGCGGTACACCACTGCTTGTTATAGGTGGCCCCGGAACTGGCAAAAGTGCATTAATGGTTGAGCGGGCCTTGTCTTATATAGAAGAAGGCATTGACCCAAATCAAATTTTATTACTGACTTTTGATCGGGAAAGAGCAACTGAATTAAATGACGCAATTGTTTCTCAGATTCCCAAAAGTATAAATGGAGCAATCGTTAAAACTATTCCGGCATTTGCGTATGGATTACTAAGAGCACATGCGGCGCAAAATGGAAAAAAACCACCAACACTTTTATCAGGTGCAGAACAAGATTTTTACATTCGAGAGTTATTAGCCCCTTCCTCAATTTCAAACTCAGCTAATTGGCCAGAGGAGTTATTGGCTGCTGTTAAGACTGCTGCATTTGCCCGCGAAATGCGAGATTTGATCATGCGCGCAACAGAGCGTGGGATACCTTCAGATCAGTTAGCGCGATTAAGCACACGTGAGAATTTTCCATTGTGGTTACCGGCAAGCAAATTTTATTTAGAATACACACAAAGTCGAACTATCGATGAAGATTATAAATTAGACCCTAGCGAGTTGATCATCAATTCGATTAATTTAATTGGTAGAGATGAAAAACTACATCAAGAGTTGCGCGATAAATACAAAGTAATCTTGGTTGATGAATATCAAGAAAGCGATCCAGCACATCGAGCGTTAATCAAATTAATTTCGGCACAAGAGCTAACATTATTTGCAGATCCAGATTCAGCAGTTGGACGATTCAGGGGAGCAGATCCTGAAGGAGTTTCGCGAGCGGCTGAGTCATTTGCAGATTCCAACGGCAATCCTGCAAAAACCATCTACTTGCTCAAAAATTACCGTTCCTCTTTAGAATTAAATAATTTAACGGTTTCTATTGCTAAAAGTTTCCGGTATTCCAGAATCATTAATCACCGCGAGCGAATTTGTGCTTCTGAAAATAACAAAGAAGTTGCGCAAAGTGAAAAAGGCAAAGTAGATAATCAGGAGAATGGCGAGATTTTAACGGCGCGTTTAGAGACGGCACATGAAGAGGCTCGTTTTATTGCGCACCATTTTCATTCGCTACATTTGGGAGAAGGAATCCCTTACAACAAAATGGCGATTATTCTGCGCTCACCTGGCGCAAGGAGTGCAACCTTGCGAAGAACTTTGGGTGCTTTAGGTATTCCCGTAGCCCAAGATTCCAATTCAATACCACTGATTTTACAAAGTGCGATTTCACCAATGATTTTGATTGCAAGAATTGGCCTAGCTCATTCTGATGAAAGGCGCCGCGAGATATTAACTCCGGAAAATGTTGAATCTCTTTTGCTATCGCCATTTGCAGGAGGTGACCCACTGACTTTGCGGAGAATGCGTTACACCTTGTTAAAGATGAGAGATATTGACCATGATCAAAGTGAGGAAAAGCAACAGAATACTCACGAAATATTACGTGACTTATTGCTTACCCCAATGGCAGATTTTGATTGGAATGAATTTGCCGCAGCCAAACGAATTTCAGATTTAATTGCCGTTTCGACCAAAGCCGCAAATCGAAAAGCAGCACAAAGTGAAAATGTTTTGTGGGAGATATGGGATAACGCAATTGCAGATGATGGAAGAAAGATTTCTCAGGTTTGGCAAGGTGCAGCAATTGATGGTGACAGTAGTGCCGATAGCAATTTAGATGCGGTTCTCTCACTTTTTGAAGCGGCGGCCAGACATTCAGATCGGTATCCAGGAGCCAGTGCCGGTGCTTTTATCAAGCAGATTGAAAGCGAAGTTATTGAGGCAGATACCATCGCAACTAGAGCGGCTCGAAACGGAGTAGTTGAAATTCTCACAGCGCATTCTGCAAAGGGGCGCGAATGGGATGTAGTTGCAGTAGCCGGGATTGAGGAAGGCAGATGGCCAAATCTCAAAGCGCGCGGTTCACTATTAGGTAGTGAGCGACTTGCTGAGATAGCCAGACGAGAAGTGGCTGATGCAAGAAGTGAGAGCGAACATCTATTAGGAGCAGCATCTGCTTTGCTAGATGACGAACGGCGATTGTTTTATAACGCACTTACCAGAGCGCGCAGATATCTGTTGTTGACTTCAACTACAGGTGGCGATGAACAGCCATCACAATTTTTTGCTGAAGTTGAAGATCATCTGTATCCAACAGGTGCACCAGAGTTAAAACTTCCAACATATTTGCCTCCTGCTTTACTTGTGGCCAAGTTAAGAAGAATTGCGGAAGATTCCACTACCAATAAAGAAGATTTTGCGGCTGCCATCATTTTGTTAAAAACTCTAGATACAGCCGGGATTTCAGCGGCTAATCCTCAGCGTTGGTATGGCGCACTTCCACTTTCTACAGATGCTCCATTGGTCGCAGATGGAGAACCACTGAAAATTTCACCAAGCTCATTAGAAACGTTACGTAAATGTTCTTTGAAATGGGTGCTGGAAAGTCATGGTGGTCGTGATGGTGATTCAAATGCCCAATTACTAGGAAGCGCATTCCATGAGTTAGCCGCGCGAGTAATAAATGGAGCAACTGTAAATGAACTAACCAGCGAGTTAAAAACTTTATGGACCAAGTTGGAGTTAGGCGAAGGTTGGAGTGAAATTAAGGAACGAGACCGCGCTGTAGAAATGTTGGTCAAATTTACAAATTGGCATCAGCAAAGACCAACTCAGTTATTGGCTGTTGAAGAGAATTTCTCGTTTACATTAGGTAGAGCGGTAATTAAGGGAAGTGTTGATCGCCTTGAATTAGCAGTCGATGGATCCTTAATTATTGTTGATTTAAAAACTGCTAAAAATGTTGTCTCTGTAGCCGAAGGTCAAGATCATGCCCAATTAGCGGCATATCAACTTGCCGTAGCGGAAGGCGGCTTTAAAAACTTTCCAGAGAATAAAACTCCGGGTGGGGCATTACTTTATTTCGTGGCAGATGGGAAAAAGGGTGCCGATCGAAAACAAGCACCAATCAATGTTGAAAATGTACGCGGAGAAATATTGCGTGATAGCGAATTGATGGCGGCAGCAAAATTTATAGCTACCGAAAACACACTTTGTCGCACTTGTGGCGTAATTGCATCATGCCCAATTAAGAATGAGGGGCGGTCCTTATTCTCATGAGCGAATCTCCCATGAACCAAACTCCTATGAACAACGATGTAAAATTCTCACCGGAAGAGATCGCCGCGATACTTGGCCAGTACCGACCTACTCCTGAACAAGCAACAATAATTTCCTCTCCACATGATCGACCAGCCGTGGTAATTGCAGGAGCTGGATCTGGAAAAACCGAGACTATGAGCACGCGAGTTATTTACTTGATTGCTAATGGGTTGGTCGAGCCAGATAAAATTTTAGGATTAACTTTTACGCGTAAATCTGCAAATGATTTAGCAGTCAAAGTGCGTAATAGTTTGCGGGTACTTGAACGCTCACCCGAATACCGTGCGAAATTGGGTGTTAACGAAAAAGTCCGGATTTTTACTGATGAACCTAGTATTTCCACGTATCACTCTTATGCAAACAAAATTGCAGCATCGCATTCCTTGCGATTAGGAATCGAACCACCTGAATCAATGTTGGGTGAGGCAGCAGCCTGGCAACAAGTGGAAAAGATTGTTCGAAATTACGACGGAGATATGTCAGATGTAGATAGTTCTCTAAGCACAGTAGTTGAAGATGTTTTGAAATTAGTTTCACAAATCAAAGAACATGAAGTGGAAATTTCTAGAATTACCGAGTTCACCGAACAGTTCCTTGCTGAAGTTTTAAATGTTGAACCAGTTTCTAGAAATAAATTTGCGCCGTTTTATGCAGATGTTGCACCAGTGATCACAGCCCAAAAAGCGCGGTTGCAATTACTTCCGATCGTGGAGCAAGTTATAAATCAGCGAGCCAGGCGATCTGAACTAACTTTTGATGACCAGATGAGTTTGGCTGCTGATATTGCTGCGAAATTCCCGGATGTAGGTGCAATTGAGCGAGAGAAATATCAAGTTGTACTTCTTGATGAGTATCAAGACACATCAGCTTCACAGTTGCGATTGATGCAATCGTTATTTGGAGACGGCCATCCAATTACAGCGGTCGGTGATCCGTGTCAAGCAATTTATGCATGGCGTGGTGCTAGCAGTGACACGATCGCAGCCTTCCCAGCAGATTTTAGAACGAGAGATGGAAAGTTATCCGAGACTTATACATTGCTAATCAGTTGGCGGAATGACCATGGAATTTTAGATCTTGCAAATACGGTCTCAGAAACTTTACGAAATCCAATTAATTCATTTGGTGACAAAAGTTCTAAAATTTCTAAACTTGGTCCAAAGCCGACAGCAGCACCTGGTGAATTAAGTTGTGGAATTTACGCTAGCGTTGAAATTGAAGCAGAGGCTATTGCTGACCATCTTGAACTTTTCTGGAGCAAAGAGGCTCGATCCAAACTTCCAGAATTAATTGAAAAAAAGAAAAAAGATCCACTTTTTCGTTTTGTTGAATCAACTGCAATTCTCGTCCGTAATCGCTCACAGATCTCTGAAATTGAAAGTACACTTCGCTCTCGAGAAATCCCAGTAGAAGTTGTTGGAATTGATGGCTTGATCCACATTCCAGAAGTAGCTGAAATTCATGCCATGTTGCGAGTTATTGCATCGCCTGATGCCGGAACTGCCCTTATGCGGCTACTTAATAACGGCTACTGGCGGATTGGTCCAGCTGATATTGCTGCTCTAGGAAAGTTTGCGCGTAGAAGAGCAACTGAACGTGAACCAGGTCGAAATCTGGTCGAGCGCGTACTGAATGGCTCAGATGTCGAAAGTGATGAATTGACCCGCTCCTCAATAGTAGAAGCAATCGATGAATTAGCTGAAATAGAAAATGGCATTTCAGGGATTCGTGAGAGTTTTTCTGAAGTTGGTTATACGCGTTTAGTATCCCTGGCAAAACAGATTCAACGGTTGCGTAGAAAAGTACATTTGCCAATCCCGGATTTGATTGTTGCAATTGAACGCGAATTGCATTTAGCAGTTGATGTTGCACTGACAGAGCACAATCGGCGCTATCTAGATCGATTTATTGATGAAGCAAATAATTTTTATAGCCAAGGTGGATCGCTCTCCTCATTCTTGACATGGATCGACGTGGCAGATCGCGAAGAAGGTGGTCTTCGCGCTGGTGGGGTAGAAGTGAGAAAAGATGTTGTACAAATCCTCACAGCCCATGGAGCCAAGGGTGGGGAATGGGATTTAGTAGTTTTACCAGGATTAGCAAAAGGCGCTTTTCCATCAGATAAATCTGGCGAGAATTGGCTTAAAGATGAAGGGACGGTTCCATTTCCGTTGCGTTTGGATCGTGATCGTTTCAAAAGGCTTGAATTAGCAAGATGCGTCACTACAACAGATGTGCGCGACGAACTTGGGCAGTACCACTTGTATTGCAATGAGCGCAAAGGAGATGAAGAGCAAAGGCTGGCTTATGTAGCGGTAACCAGAGCGCGTAGTCATCTTTTTTGTACAACATCGTGGTGGCGAAATGGAAAAAATTTCGTTCCCCCAAGTGTGTTATATAAAGATGTCTTTGATCAAGTAGTAAAAACTGGCGGTGTAGTCTATGGCGAAATTGATGTGCCACCCACTGATCCAGAAAATCCTGGTTTAGTAAATCCTAAGAGTGCACAATGGCCAGTCGACCCACTTGGTAAGCGTCGAACTAACTTTGATACTCTAATTACTGCATTACAAAATAGTAATTCTGACTTTTCAGTTATTTCAGAAAATGCAAATTTAGATCATAAAATTTTAGAACTCAAGAATGGCGTTGAATTAGCACTGCAAGAGCAACAACGAGATAAGAGTGAAATAATAGTTAAACTTCCACCACGTTTATCGGTCTCAGCATTGCTTGCACTCGCGACTGATCAAAAGGAATTTGCCGCACGAATTAGAAGACCACTTCCATTTAAGCCAGATCCAATTGCCCGGCGGGGAACTGCATTTCATAGCTGGCTTGAAGAGCGTTTTGGGGATATTGCGCTCTTGGATGAAGATGAATTACCAGGCAGTGCAGATGAAGGTGCATTTGATGAGAGCGTGCTCTCCTCGCTAAAAGAGAAATGGCTGGCCAGCGAATGGGGAGATCGTTCACCATTTGCTGTAGAAGTTCCTTTCGAGCGAACCATCGCGGGTGTTTTACTGCGAGGCAGAATGGATGCTGTTTATGCGACTCCTACTGGCGGTTTTGAAGTAGTTGATTGGAAAACTGGATCAGCAAAAAGTGGACGGGAACTTGAATTGGCGGCAATCCAATTAGCCATGTATCGACTTGCTTATGCCGAAATTGCAAATTGTAAAGTATCGGATGTCGGAGCTGCTTTTCATTACGTCTCATCGCAGGAAACAATTAGACCAGCGGATTTATTAGATCGAGACGGATTAATTAATTTAATAAATCAAGTTCCAACTGCTTAACTTCTAAGGTTACTTATCCGAAGATAAGGTTTTCGAGAATTTCAATAGCGATTGGTAAATGGCCTCTTATCTGAGGAAAAGGCTTTCAGAGGATTTCAAAAGCGATTGGCAAATGATCGCTTATCCCAAGAGTTGGAATTTGTAATTTCTTGACTTCATTAACAGTGAAATCTGCTGAAAGTGCATGGTCAAATTGGATCCGTGGTTTCCATGAGGGATAAGTTTTTTCATCTATCAATTGATTCCATCCGAGAACTTTTGCCGGAATTTTCGCAGGCAAGTTCAAATCGCCGATCAAAATCTTTTTACCCGGCAAGCTATTGGCCCATTTCTTGATCATTCGTAATTGTCGAAGATTGATTCCTGGCACAAATGACAAATGCGTGTTGATAACAGTAATCCCATTTTGAAGAATTGCGGCTTGAGCAATTCGAGGTTCATCAGATACGTAAATAATCCTTGGCCACATTTTTCCTTTGCTTTCATTTGGAAATACTAAAGGAATTCCAAGAGGAGATTGTCCTAATATCAATAAGCAGATTTCATCAATTGGAATTTTTGAAATAAATGAAATGCCATACGCGCTATTTTGATTCTTTAAATCACGTTTACTTGCAGAACTTAATTCGCTTGATTGGTTTTTACTACTTAATTTATTTGATTTACTTAATTCAACAGCTTTCCATTTTCCCCCTGGAGTACCAAAAATTGCTGGTGTGAAATCATAAAATTCCGCACCCATGCCTTGGGCAATCAATGCACTTTGATCTATGGTGTTACTGCGATCTTGAAAGAAGTCGACCTCTTGAAGCGCCAGGAGATCTAGATCGATCATCCCAGCGGCGTTTAGCAAACTTTCTGCCGATGTCCCACCTTGTGGGATGGCCATCCCATGCAAGAGGTTCCAGGAGCCGATCTTCACCTGTGAACCGTACGGGGGAATTAGATAGGCTCGCCACTTATGGCCTCAGAATTACAAAATCTAGCACTCGCACGCTCACTCCTTGATCGCGCGGCCCATTTGCGCACCTCGGATCAAACTTTGGATGAGCTCTTTTCTAAGGCCAAAATATTTCAAGTAAATCAAGGAAAATTTCTTTGGAGTGATGGCCCGGTTGGCCCGGTTGGCCCGGTTGGCCCGGTCGGAACTTCTGCATCTTCAACTAGCGGGTTGATCTATCTAGATCCAAATAGCAAGCTTATTAATTCACCTGAGTTTGCAGCATCAGTGGCTGAAAGATTTTTTCTTGGACTTGCTCTAAACGGCCAACCATTTTTTGCAATCAATGTGCCATTCCCAGAAGGAACTGAAAATTTAGTTTCACTTCGAGATGTCGGAACTTTGCTAAGTGATCTTGAGATCGGTGCAGTCCTGCATGCTGTCGCTCTTGCAAATTGGCATGATGTGCATCCACGTTGTGCAAGATGTGGTGAAGCAACTATTTCTATTTTGGGTGGATCAACTCGTAAATGTCCTGCGTGTGAAGCAGAGCATTATCCAAGAACTGATAGTGCAGTAATTGTTTTAGTGAGAGACAGAGAAGATCGGATTTTGTTAGGTCGCCAGAAAATTTGGCCCGCAAAAAGATTTTCAACATTTGCTGGATTTTTAGAGCCTGGTGAATCTCTTGAGGCTTGCGTGGTTCGCGAAGTTGCAGAAGAGGCAGGGGTTCCATTAAGTGAAATTAAATATCTAGGATCTCAACCATGGCCATTCCCTGCATCGATCATGCTTTCATTTACAGCGGTCACGGATAGTCCTGAAGATGCCGAAGCTGATGGAGAAGAGATTGAAGCGATTCGTTGGTACACAAGAGAACAAATAGCTGAAGATATTGCATCTGGTGAGTTGTTGCTTCCACCAGGAATAAGTATTGCCCGCAGAATGATTGAACTTTGGTACGGACAACCACTTGAAGGCGTGGAAGCGTGGCGCTAGAAGGTTCAAGCGCACAGGCGAACGCGTTATTACTCAATCTCGATCCGCAACAAAGAGAAGCCGCAACTGCAATTCACGGCCCAGTGGCAATTATCGCTGGTGCAGGTACTGGGAAAACTCGAGCAATTACTCATCGAATTGCATATGCAATTGAGAGTGGAGTGATGGATCCAAACCGCGTGCTTGCGCTGACATTTACTGCAAAAGCCGCAGCTCAATTGCGAAATAGATTGAGAGGTTTAGGGCAACCAAATGTGCAAGCACATACCTTTCACAGCGCTGCATGGCGCCAGCTAACTTTTTTCTGGAATGAAGCAATCGGTGGACCATTACCAAAAATTCTGAATAGTAAATATGAAATCCTTTCCGAAATCGCCCGCGAAGAGGGATTGAGTGGAAAACCAGCATTCATCAGGGAATTAAGCGATGAAATTGAATGGGCTAAAGGCAAGCAGATTCATCATGATGATTTTAGTTCAATGGCCAGCGAACGAACTTTATCTAGTGGGCTAACAGTAGATGCGATGGCGGGAATTTATGCTTTGTACGATCAACGAAGACAATCAAGAGGTTTGGTAGATTTTGAAGATATTTTATTGTTTGTCTCAGCAATTCTGGAAGAACGAACTTCAATCGTTGATCGAGTTAGAGACCAATATCGGTACTTCACAGTTGATGAGTATCAAGATGTTTCTTCATTACAACAAAGAGTTTTGGATCTTTGGTTAGGAAAGCGAAAAGAAATTTGCGTTGTTGGTGACCCTAGCCAAAATATTTATTCATTTGCAGGTTCAACGGCACAGTATTTAACTGGATTCGCGCAAAAATATCCAGAAGCAAAAATTTTGCGATTAACACGTAATTATCGATCAACTCCACATATTATTCACCTAGCTAATTCAATTGAAGATCGTGAGTTGTCTGCGGCAAGAAATGCCACTGCAAAAGCCCATCGCGCTCCACAGTTAACCGAGTATCGAGATGAACAGCAAGAGGTCGAAACGATTTCTCACCAGATCTCAGATTTAATAAGTTCGGGCGTCCGGCCGCGGGATATAGCTATTTTACTTAGACGGAATGATCAAGTACAAGAGTTTGAAAGAGTTTTAACACTTGCTGGAACTCCAGTAGTGCTTGCTGGTAAGCGTCCCTTTTTTGCACTGCCAGAAATTCGCGAGGCTATTAGATTATTACGTGGTGCAGCACTTGCTTCGTCAGGAAAAAAAGTTACGCCGGCTGAAAACGTGAAACAAATAAGAGTGGGTTCAAAGATTTCAGATCATCAACCATTGTTTATCGAAATCTCTGAAGTTTTAACTTCAATCGGTTGGAGTCCAAGTTCTGCAAAAGGTGATGATCCAAGATTGTTGCTTTATGAATTAGCGTATGACTTAGTTCAAGACGCTCCTGATGCAGATTTGCGAACTTTTGTAGATGAATTTGATAATCGAGAAAGAGATGCAGTTGAGCCATTACCAATCGGAGTAACCATTACTTCTCTTCATACGGCTAAAGGTTTGGAATGGAATTACGTATTTCTGCCTGCTTTACGCGAGGGAGTTCTTCCTATTTCGCAATCAATAAGCAGCACATTAAGTGATGAGGCAGGCGCTGTATCTGTTGCAGAAGAGCGCAGATTATTTTATGTCGGTGTAACCCGGGCAAAAGATGAGATTTACCTTTCCTTTACGGGTACTCCATCAAGATTTCTAGCAGGCTTGCCACTAAAATAATATTTGCAATTAATTAACACTTCTGAGTCAATCAACTATTCGAACTCTATGAGTTTTCGAAGTAAAAGTAGCCACTTTCAATAATTAGCTGGCCTCAATTGGCTTTAGTAAACTCAATTACAGTTGGCCCAACAACATTTGAATTAGGTATTTCAAAAGTGAGCACATCCCCATTTTTCATGATTGAAATTTCCCCAGATCCCAAAATCTTTCCTGAACCTGCTTGTTTTTTGTTCAAGGCAAGTAAATTATTTCCGTCTTGGAAAGTTATGGTTCCAACTGCGTCAATATGAGCAAAAATTCTGTTTCCCTTAGAAGTCCAGCGAACCCAAGGTGTATCACTCGTGGTTAGTCCTTTTATTGGACGAGTTCCATAAATAGCTTCTGAATTTACTTTCATCCAGTCGCCAAGTCCGCGTAAGACTTTTTCTTGAATCTCAGGTATTTCACCGCTTGCAGTAGGGCCAACATTTAATAGGAAGTTTCCGCCTCGTGAAACTATGTCAATAAAATGGCGTAATAGAGCCGGAACTTCAATGTAATGCTCTTTAGTTTCGACTGCGTTGTAACCAAATGAATATCCAATTCCGCGACAGTTCTCCCATGCCGGAGAATCTTCCACATCTAAACTGGATTTGTATTCACTGGTTCGATAATCAGAGTGCACAGTCTGTCCGCCAGATCTGTGGTCGCCCCATCGATCATTAACTACACCATGTGGAATCTTTTTATAGAAATAATCAAAAAGTTCTATAAGAGAATAACTTCCTTCACGTTTTCCAGATTCTGGCCATTCAATATCGTTGAATAAAATCTCTGGTTCGTATTTATCAATTAAATCTTTAAAGTGTTGATACGCATACATTGCATATGCTGGATCATTTGGACGCCAAGTTCTAACTTCCTCTTCTGTCGTTTGCGGAGGTAGATCGCTGATACCCCAATCAAGTCCGCCCGAGTAATAAACTCCAAAATGCATTCCAGTTTTTTTAACTGCCGCCGCAATCGCACCAATTAAATCTTTTTTTGGACCGCGCTTAACTGTATTTCGAGTACCTGTTCCTGGCGCATCCCAAAGTGCAATTCCGTCATGATGTTTTGAAGTAGGAACAACGTATTGCGCACCTGCGTAAGAAAATAACTGCGCCCACTTTTTTGCATCAAAATTTTCAGCTCGCCATTGATCTAAGAAATCATCGTATGGTGCGTTATTAAATTTTTCGGCGTGATAAGCAGATGCAGGAGATCCTTCGATTCGAATTGTGTTGAAATACCATTCTGCGTATGGGTTGTGTTTGAACCAAGTTTTGAAATCAATTGTGCCTAACTCTCCAATTGGCTCTCCAAAAGCTGGAACTGAATAAGCCCCCCAATGAATGAAAATTCCAAGTTTGGCATCGGTAAACCAAGTTGGGATTGGTCGATTAAATCGACTCCAATCGACATCCGGGCTTTTAGACCAATCGGGCTTTGGGTCCATACTCATCCTTCCTCCATAAGGCGATACTTCCACCCTCGCACAC